>CAZYBX010000001.1:0-11236 GCA_964645565.1 uncultured Planctomycetia bacterium
CCTTTAGATATGAAGGAGTGATAAAGAAATATACGACGTTGGCTGTAGCTCAGCTGGATAGAGCACTAGTAAAAGGCAAATGGGTTGAATGCGATTATTGCGGGAAAAGAATTTATAGACAGCCGAAGGATTTTAAAAGATCAAAAAGCAAGAAATTTTTCTGTTCTGTCAGCTGCCATTGTTCGTGGGAAAATGAAAATAGACGCTGCGGAGAAAATGCGCCAAACTGGATAGCAGGACAGGCTACATATAGGAAACTAATGAAAAGATGGGGTAAGCCTGCAAAATGCAGCATCTGCTCCATTAATGATAGAAGAGTGCTCGTTGTCCACCATCGCGATTCTAACAGGCGGAACAACCGGCCCGAAAATTTACAGTGGCTTTGCCGAAATTGTCATTATATAATTCATTATAGTTGATTATATTATGGTGGCTATGGTGTAGTGGTTAGCACAACAGACTGTGGCTCTGTTTGTACGGGTTCGAATCCCGTTAGCCACCCCATATTTCGAGACACAAATCGAACCACAAAACTTTGATATAACTCGCGTAATTTTAAGCAGTTATGGACTTCAGCCGAAAAAACTCGACTGGTGTCTCATTTGTGTCAGTTATAGGACGCGGTTGCGAAACAAAGGGTTAATTTAAAATATAAGTATTACCTGTTCGTATTTACCGATACAAAAATATGGTTGAAATTATTAAAGAGTTTTTAAGGGTAAATTTTGACGAGCTGACGGTCTTGGTAAAATATGCGACTTTTTGGTAGGTCGCAATATTGCTAGTTTCTATTGGATATATTTTGTATTCCTTAATACATAAATCATCACTAAAAGCTCTAAAGCACAATGAAGATCAATTGAGCTCTGAACGAAGAGAACTCGTGCTTTTGAAAGAAAGAATATCCGCGAAAATTGTAGAACAAAAAGATGGGGCAGAGGGTCGGATAATAATATTTGGGGATGTGATTATAGCCACAGGTTCACTTAATGAAAACTCAACAATACCAAAAGACGAAGAAAATGAAAGAGAGGTAAAAAATGGAAGTTGATTTTGCTATTTTGGCAGATAGCGCACAAGTTGTTGGCGGGAAACTTTATGTTTTAGGAGGAGCATTTGATACAATAAATAGTAAAAAGGCGCCTATAATCCACTCCGCAATGTCATTAGCGTTTCGGTTACTATTTGATGCTGGAGAAGTTGATAGAACACATAACCTTGAAATTGTGATTTTAGATGAAGATGGAAAGCAAATTGCAAAAGCGGGGGGTCCCTTGATGGTTAAGAGAAATCCTAACAAACCAGCTGGTTGGAAACAGGGATTTTTGGGAGTACTTAACTTTGCTAACCTCAAATTTGAAAAATTCGGCGATTACAATTTAAACATCATGTTTAATAACACCTCTGTTAAGAGTATAACTTTAAGAATACATGAGAAAAGCTGAGTGAAATAGAACAAGATAGATTCATGGGTAGGCATAAAAAAGTAAGAGACAATATTGTGGAACATCCCCAAATGTCGCGTCTCTAAAAATTCTAAAAGTTACATAAAGATGAGGAGTAAGGATGAGCAATCAAATATTTAATAATAAAGAGCAAAAGCTAGGTAAAAAAGAAAAGGAAATTTTAGAATTATATAAATTTTATAAAAAAATCTTTGAGGAGCCTAAAAGAGCAACACAGGAAACGCTCGAAGATAAAATTGAACGTATAAATCCCTATTATACAAGAAATAGGAGTATAAATTATGTCGCAGAGTAAAGACCCAATTAAAAAACCTGAAAAAATAGACCTTCCATCTGAAGAACTAGCGGTAACTCCTCAAAAAAGGTTCAAGGAGCCATATTTTATAACTATTAAACAACAAAAAAAGCACTATTTTCGAGCATATGATAATCAAAGAAGAAATGATCGAATTGAACGAATTAAGGCAATTCAAACACAAAGAGGGTCTAAAATAATTGTTTATTATTCAATTAGCATTTTAGATTTTGATGATGCTAAAGTCTTGGCCGAATTGCTACAGAGTATAGGCAAACAGAAAAAACTCGATTTGTTTCTTTTAAGCCCAGGAGGATTTATTGATCCAGCATTTAAAATGGCTAAACTTTGCAGAGATTTTGCAGAGGAGAAATTCTCTGTAATTATTCCCTATTATGCAAAAAGTGCCGCCACACTTCTAAGCCTTGGAGCTGATCAATTGGTAATGGGGCATCCATCAGAAATAGGTCCCATAGATCCGAGAATAAGAGTAAAAGATAATTATGGCCGAGAAATAGATGTTTCAGCTACAGCAATAAAAGATGCATTGAAAGTCATTGAGGAACTAAGCGGTGGATCCCCAGAGAAATCATTGAAATATATGCCGTTAATAGAGAAAATAAATCTCGATACACTTGGAGAATATGAAAGAGCTTTAAACGCATCTAAGCAATATGCTAAGACTTTATTAGAAACAGGCAAATTGCTAAAAGACAAATCAAAAGCAGAAGAAGTTGCAACAAATTTAGCAACAGGGTATTACTCTCATGGATATGCGATTTATGCTGATGAGGCAATCCATAAATTAAATTTTGATATTGATTTTGTAGACAATGACAATACATGGACGCCAATTTGGCAACTATATAATCTATACGATGCATTTATTAACGATTCAAAAACTCCGAAGGATATGATAACAACTATTTTTGAAGCTGAGGAATTTCATATAGCTAAGCCTAAAGCATTAAAGGGGTAATATTATGGATGAAAAAACAAGCAAAAATATAAAAGCGAGTAATGTTAACGAGAATGACAAAGAGAAGCCAATAGCTGAAATTCCAGTATTACAATTTTCTGTACCTTGTGATGGTATTGCACGCGGACAGAACGATAAACCAGTATTTGTTGGAATTTTTAGCAGTATATTGCGACCGAGTGTAATACCGCAATTTTTTATAGTAAATAGATGGATTAATGGAAGAGGAGAATTCAGACAGGTTATTAAAATTTTAGACCCAGAGTTAAAAGAAATTACAAAATCAGAAAGCCAGAAATTTAAGCTAGATTCAAAAGCTAAGTCAGCAGATATATTTTCAGGTTTCATGAATATAAATTTTGAGAAGGTAGGTGTTTATTGGATTTCTATTGAGTTAAATGATGAACTGGCGTTATCTTATCCTTTACCTGTATTTAACAAATAATACATTGAATGATCGACTACTCTGCGAGGAAGCTTAACTGGTAGATTATTAGTTGCATTAGATACATAAGCAGCATTTTTAAGTTTTAAACGGAACATCAAGCGATATCTCAAGCCGGGCGCGGCGTCTGCGGTAGAGGGCGATAACTAAGCGGATCGTAGGCCCCCTCTTGTTAATAGGGGTCAGTATAGGGGTCAGTATATGCCAAGTGCCCGAACTTCGTGAATGCCGATTTGATTGCGCAGGGGTTGGCGCCATTCAAACCTCGCGCCGCGGCCATTAAGGCGGGAAAGCTCGTGTTACAACAAATTCGAGAATTTGCTGAAAGCGGAGTTGATTTTGCCTTTGAAACAACATTATCCGGCAAGTCCTATGTAGGTTTATTTCGGGGCCTAAAAGCAGGTGGTTATAAGCTACACCTTTTTTTACTTTGGATACCTAGTCCGGAATTGGCAATAACCCGCATTAAGGATAGAGTTGCTGAGGGCGGGCAAGATGTGCCGTCAGAAGACGTTAGACGGCGTTTTGACCGCAGCATTAATAATTTTTTCAAGTTATATGAACCCTTGTTTGATACTTGGACATTGTTTGATAATTCGGATAAAAAGCCACTATTAATAGCAAAAAAAAGAAATAACCATAGAGAAATAATCAATGTGGGATTGTTCGAAACAGTCCAGAGAGCAGTGAGGTAAACGATGAAGAAAAGAATGACTTTACAGGATAAAGCATACGCGGCCTTAAAGAAAGCAGTGCGGGAAGTTGTGAAGCGGCATAAAAAGACAGGTCGTCCGCTTGCCGTATGGAAGGACGGGAAGGTCGTTCGCATTTCTCCGCATACAGTTAAGTAGTAGGGAACGGGACATCAAGCGATATTTCCGGCCTGGCGCGACGTCTGCGGTAGAGGGCGATAACTAAGCGGACCACAGGCCCCGCCGGTCTGGTAAGCGGTGCATGAAACCCAGCATAAAACTTAAAATGCGCAAAAATATTTTACTTATTTTGGTAACGGTCGTTTGCGCCCTCTGTGTCGTATATAATCATGCCGCGGCGGAGGTTAAGACGTTCTACTACCGCAACGGGTACGTGTCCGCGGAGATATCGGTGGAGAACGGCGTACAGCACGGCATTACAAAGAAGTTCAGCGATAACGGGATTATGTTACTCTATGCCAGGTACGAACACGGCCGGCAAGAGGGCGAGACGAGAGAATATTGGGACAATGCTAAACTGAAATCGTCCAAACACTACAAAGATGATGTGCTGGAAGGGGATGTTAAGCTATATTCTTACGACGGCACGCTCGCGGTGGAAGCTGCCTGCAAAAACGGCTTCATTGACGGACTGGAAAAGATGTATTATAGCAACGGGGCCGTAAAAGCGGAAAAGAATTACAGTAACGGCTTCCTCGAAGGAACGATGAGGGTATATGCTATGAACGGCACCCTGGCGCTGGCACAACCCTACGAAAATAATATGCGCGAAGGCGTGGCGCAATATTTTTATACGGGAGACCCGGACAAAGCGGAAAGTTATTATTCATTGGAGAAAGGAAGGGAAAAAGAAGATTCTTATAGGGCAGGACAGTTAATCGCCGAGGTGCCGTTCAAAAAAAATAAACGGGAAGGGACCGCAAAATACTATGACACTATGGGCAGAGTGATAGAGACGCGAGAATATGGCGACGATATGCTGAACGGGATGATAACCTTATACGGTGAAAACGGGAGAAAATCTCAGGAGGCGATGTGCCGGAACGGTAAACTGAACGGGCCGTACAGAGATTATACTAAAGAAGGTATACTATTGACCGAAATGACCTATGTCGACGACATGAGAGACGGGCCCGCGCTATATTATGACAGAGAAGGGCGCCTTGCAGCCAAAAGAAATTACGTAAAGAACGTGCAAACAGGAATAGAGACAAGATATTACGAGAACGGGCAAGTCAAAGAAGAAACACATTATGTCGGCGGTATTGCGAACGGAGTGCAGAAGGACTATTTCGAAAACGGGCGGATCCGCGCGATTAAATCGATAAAAGACGACCGCCCCGAAGGCTTATGCAGGTTTTACAGGGCGGACGGCAGCCTCGAGGGGCAATGTATCTTCAAAGACGGCAAGATGGCGGATAAAGAACCAAGTGTAACGCGGCGTTTATCAGACTGATCGGAAAAGTGTCCCTGTTTTCAAGAAGAGAAGAGCATGAAAAAGAGAGCTGATATGGCAAATGAGCCTGAGAAGAGGACCGTATCCGTCGTTATTCCCACGCTTAATGAAGCAAAGAATATCGGTGAGCTGTTGCGGCGTCTTCTGGCCGCTTTCCGTTCAGAACGGTGCGATGCCGAGATCATAATCGCCGACGGCGGCTCCACTGATCGGACAGGGGAAGAGGTCCGGAAGTGGGCTGAGCGGGCGCCGGTCAGATTCGTATCGGCGGCGAGCGGGCGCGGCCTCTCGGGAGACGTCCTGGCCGCGGCACAGCATGCGCGGGGCAAGGTGGTCGTAGTCATGGACGCGGACCTGAGCCATCCGCCCGAGATGGTACCTTTACTTGCCGCGCCGGTGTTAGATGGAAGTGAGGATGTGGTTGTCGGCAGCCGTTATGTCAAGGGCGGGAGCACTCCGGATTGGTCCCCGGCGCGCAGGATCATTTCACTTTTCGCGGGATTGCTTGCCTGGCCTTTAGTGGATGTAAGGGATCCGACCGCGGGATTCTTCGCCCTGCGACGAGAACGGCTGTTGGCGGTAGATCCCCAGGCAAAAGGCTTTAAGTTGCTTATGGAGGTATTGCTGAGCGGCGGAGATGATCCGCGCGTTAAAGAGATTCCGATCTGTTTTCACGACCGTTTGCGGGGTCATTCAAAAATGGGCATGAAGCAGGCATGGACGTATCTGTCCCGCATTGTCGCCTTAACCGGCTGCGCAATGACTATTGGGAATACCGCGCGCTTCGCTTTGGTGGGATTATTGGGTTTAATTGCGGATATCGGCGTATTCCATCTTTTATGGCATTCCGGCCTGGGATTGTCGTTATCACATATTGCCAGCTTTTTTACCGCCACTGTCGTGAATTATATTCTTAACACCCGATGGACGTTTTCGCAAATATCCGGAAATAATTTAGATTGGCGCAGGTATGGCCGGTTTTTTACGGTATGCCTGATGGCGTTGTTGCTGCGGGGCGGAGTGCTCGCGTCCCTTATCCATAACGGGTGGACGGCAAATTCGGCATTGATCGCAGCCGTGCTTGCCGCGGCGGGCATAAATTATCTGGGGAATGTCTTTTTTGTATTCCGGCGTTCCGGCGTGCGGGCCGATATTAAGTGGCGCATGGCCGCGATAGGTATTGTCTTCTACTCGGTGTTATTGCGCGTTGTGTATCTCGGGGTGCCCAACCTGATTCCGGAAGAGGCTTATTACTGGAACTATGCGCTTCATCCGGCGCTCGGATATCTTGACCATCCGCCCATGATCGCCTGGATAATCTCGCTGTGCACCGCTATTTTTGGCGACAATGAGTTTGCAATACGTATCGGCGCGTTGCTCTGCTGGTTTATAACCGCCGGTTTCAGTTTTGGTTTTGCCCTCAATCTGTCGGGTAAGAAAGCGGCGATAGTGACGTTGGCGCTTGTTTCCATGCTTCCGATGTTTTTTATCTGGGGATTTTTTACCATGCCGGACGCGCCTCTGATGGCCTGCTGGGCGGGGGCTTTATTCTTCATCGAGAGAGCGCTGTTAGCGAATAAGAGGCTGGCGTGGTGGGGCGCGGGAATATGCCTTGGTTTGGGAGCGCTTTCTAAATACACCATTATTCTGTTGGGGATAGCCATACCGGTATTTATCCTGACAGACCGGCAGGCCCGCAAATGGCTGCTGCGCCCCGAACCTTACGCGGCCATGCTGTTGGCGGCGCTTTTGTTTACTCCCGTGATTCGCTGGAATTCCGAAAACGGCTGGATTTCATTCGCTTTTCAGACCGCGGGACGGATGGGAAAGCACCTTCATCCGTCGTTACATCTTTTGATAGCTTCTGTATTGTGCATACTTACGCCGGCCGGCGTAATAGGGGTCTACAGGATGTTCTTTCCGCGGGACAATAGAAGGGGCGGGAATCCGGATGGTTACGCGATAGCGCCTTCGAGGAACCGTGTCTTCGTTTTTATTTTTACTTTTTTGCCGCTGTCTGTTTTTATCTTGTTCAGCCTGATCCACCAGATAAAATTCAGCTGGGCCGGCCCTTTATGGCTGGCGGCTCTACCGGGCCTGGCTATGCAGGTGTCATTGCCGAAAACGCGGGGGTGGACGCCGACGTTTATAGCCCTTGCCCTATTCTACGGAGCCGTGTTCCATTACATCACTATCGGTCTGCCGGGAGTGCCTTACCCCACGGACTTTAAGGTCCCGGTGGCCTGGAGGGAAATGGGCGAAGAAATGGAACGGCTGGAGGATGAAATCACGAGGAACCTGGGCGAAGAGCCGCTTATCGTCGGCATGGATAAGTATTTTGTCGCGAGTGAGATGTCGTTCTACATGCGGGATACTCAGGAGAGGTTTGAGCCTACGACCAGCCGCAATATGTTCGGTTTCAGCGCGGTTATGTATAAATGGTGGGCCGACCATACCCGGCATGACGGAAAAACGCTTCTTCTTGTCAGCACAAGGGCGCGTGATTTATCGGATAAAAAGATAGGTGGATTCGTTCAGAGGATGGACCCCATCCGGGAAATACGGGTCACAAAAAATAATGTCCCGGCTGGCACGTTTTTTTATCGCGTAGTTTACGGGTATATCGGCGGACCGCCAGAATATAATAACGGCGCTGAATCCAAGGAATTCCCGGGCGGATGCCCGAGAGATCTGAAAAAACCTTACTTTATCGCAGTTTTTATATAGATACGGAGGCGGGGGATGGGCTTCAAGAAGATCTTAATCGTCGACGATGAGGTCGATTTTTGCCGGATCGTCAAGATGTATTTCGAGCTGACGCTCAGGAGCAATTTTCAGGTAAGCATGGCTTTCGACGGCAAGGAAGGGGTGAAGCTGGCGAAAAAGATAAGGCCTGACCTGATCATCCTGGACATCGTGATGCCGGTCATGGACGGGTTTCAGGTATTGGCGGCGCTTAAGAAGGACCCGCAGACCATGTCGATACCCGTTGTCATACTCAGCGCCAAGATCGACGTGGAGTCAAAGCTGAAAGCCATGGAGCTGTATAACGACGAGTATATCAATAAGCCGGTCGCCATGCTTGAGTTAAAGGCGAAGGTCGAGGAGATATTGAAGAGAAGGGGTATTGAATGAAGCCGGTAAAGGCCGTATTGATCTTTTTTGTTTTGTCGGGCATAAGTTTTAACGAGGCGCGCGCGGGAGTGGCCGCGTCGGATTACGAGGCGGCCGACCTTATGATCTCCGAGGTGCAGCATTTTCCGCAGAAACCGCTTGTGGGTGAAACGCTTACCTTTACCGTCTTTGTGAAAAATCTGAGCAAAGTGAACGCGAGCGACGTAACGGTCAAGGTAAAGGACCACCGCGGTATGGAGAAAAGCGGGATCATCAAGTATCTGCCCGCGGGCATGACTCAGTATGTACTTCTGCGCATCACGGCCGATGAGTCCCACACGGCCAACGACCCTCACCATTTTATTTTTATGGTCGATCCCGAGGATGCGATAGCCGAAACGGATGAAGGCAACAACATCTATTTCGAACAGCTCCGCGTGGATTTTCCCTCCGACCGTGACCTGATAGTGTCTAAAGCGGAGTTTACTCCCGAAAATCCGAAGGCGGGGGATGAGATCGTATTTACGGTGGGCGTGAAAAACCTGGGGTCTTCGGCAAGCAGCCATGTAAAAGTCGTAGTCCGGGATGAGAAAGGGTGGTCAAACTACGGATTCATAAACAGCATCCCCGCCGGCAAGAAGGAGGAGATCAAGATATCATTGCGTCCGGAAGACGCCCATAGCGCGTCCAATCCCCATAATTTCACCGTCTCTGTAGACCCTGATAACGCCGTCTCGGAACTGAACGAAGACAATAACCTTTATTCCCTGTCGGCTCCGATTAATGTCGCTATGGCGGAGGCCCCTAAGATATCCCCGGCTCCCGCGGCGGAACCCGCCGCCGCGGCGCCTTTCTGGGCACGGTGGACGTTTCAGAAGAAAGAGCCTGAGAAGAAAGAGCTTGAGAAGAAAGAGCCTGAGAAGAAAGAGCCTGAGAAGAAAGAGGAGCCGCCTCCGGTGGCCGAGGCGTATATGCCGCCCGTTGACGTCCTTCCCCTGACACCGCCGGCCGTTCAGGAGTTGTATTTCGGGTTGGAAGAGGAGATCAGCGGCATCGAAGGCTCTCCCGATATATTTCAAAAAGGAGAGGTGGAATCGATGCTCCAGCAATTGGCGGAAGAGGCTAAATCGCGCGGGATATACGTAAGGACCGAGCTCGGCGAGCATTTCAACAGATGGTACCAGTATCCCCACAACAGGACCCACAGGGAAAATACTTTAAAGGCATTGGGCCGACTGAAAAAAGATCTGAGGATAAGCGGTACCGGGACCATGCGGGCCGGATCGGAAAATAGAACTGATAGGATAGAGCCGGCTGCCGTTGAGGTAAGACCCCAAAAGGAACCGCAGGCGGCGGTCTCACTGGAAAAAAGGCCGGCCCGGGAGGAAACGGGCCTGACGGAAGACGAAGAGAAATTAAGCGGCCTCCTGGAAGACCTGCTGTCCATACCCATTGTGAGTCCCGTCGAGGTGATGCAGGATACCGTCAAGGTCTTCGACAGGATGGCTATCCGTTACGGGATGAGCGAGCCGGACAGGATAGTGCTGAACGCCAAGAGCATCTTGAATATGGGGGCCTTTTATGAAAGCGGGACCTTCTATAAGCGCTTTAAATTCAAGCGTTTGATGTCTGAGATTGCGGAGTGGGAACAGGACATAGCGGAAAAGATCAGGAACTACAGCTTCAGGTTTCCGGACGGGACCTCCGAAGATGCCATCGCGGCCTACAAGAAAAAAGTAATAGTACTTAGCAAGGCCTTTGAAGAGAAGATGCTCGATGTCGATCTTATCCTGAGGCTGCAGATGGAAGTCGTGGAAGAAGCGGAAAAGACGTTTCTGGAATAGATAAAAGAAGGGTTATTTTTTTGTCAAGGTTTCAGCGAAGTTCCGCGCCCGCCCGCGTTTATTTTCCGTATAAAACGGCGAGCTGCTCTACCGTAGGATGGCTTGGGTAATACTCGCCCTGAGGTCCCAGGTAGCCGCCGCCGGATCTTGTCAGGGTGACAGCGGTATAGCTGCCGTTGGAATTGGGGATATAGACGACCGATGTTTCCAGCTTTGTCTGTGTTGCGGCCGGAGTAACGATGACCGTGGCCGCGGGTACGGTCTGGACTATGACCTCCGGTGACGGCCTATAGTTGAGGAGCGCCCATGCGTATAACGTCGTTATCCCTCTCACTATTGGGGACAGGTAATGCTGTTTCACGATTACTTTTTCATGATGAGGATGGCTCCATCGCCCCTGCCGGCTCCAGGCGGATGCGTCAGCCGCCCGGGTAAGGACAAATGCGCTCAAAACCGCAATTACGCATATTTTGTTTAAACCCCGCCTTATCTTCATAAAACCCCCCTTTCATTATAGGTCTCCAGAATCTATCTCTTACGACTATTAGACGTATTACGTCAAAAAAAGGTTTACACCGGCGCCTAATAAGAACCAAGTGCCGAAGAAAATATACATATAGAAGAAAAGCTTGCTGTTGCCGGATTTTAGATGTATACTTTTTACTAATAGGTTTAACTAAACGCCCGAACTTATATGCCAGACGGAGGAACAGATGGCCAGGATATTGGTTGTGGAAGACGAACCGGATACCGCGAAGATAGTACAGAAGAGGCTCGCCGATAAGGGGTTCGAGGTGATTGTGGCCGAGGACGGGGAGAAGGGCTTGGCGCTTGCGAGAAGCGAAAATCCGGACCTGATCATACTGGACCTGATGCTCCCGAAGATAGACGGATATAAGATCTGCCGCATGCTGAAGTTCGACG
>CAZYBX010000001.1:11246-26555 GCA_964645565.1 uncultured Planctomycetia bacterium
GTTATGGGCTTGGCGCTTGCGAGATGCTAAAAACCGTACCTTATCATAATGTACCTCATGCTCCCTAAGATACACGATATAAGATCTGCCGCATGCTGAAGTTCGACGCGAAGTACGAAAATATACCTATTATACTGTTCACGGCAAGGGCGGATGAGAGCGATGTGAAGCTTGGCCGGGATGTGGGGGCGGACGCTTATATAACGAAACCTTTTGAGTCGAAGATGCTGATCTCAAAGATAGACGAGTTATTAGAGAGGAAAAGCGGTCTTTATGGCAAATGACGCCAAGGCCAAAGTCTCTTTAAGGTTAAAATTAGTAGCCGCTATATTAGTGTTACTTTCCGGCACCATTGCGCTTATTTCTCTAATATCATTCGTAAATATTAAGCGTATGCTGGAGGACAGGATATTTTCCGACCTTACGGCGCTTGTAAGTTCAAAGGCCGACCGGATCACCAGCCTTGTCGAGCTGAACTGCGAGCAGGCAAGCCTGGTCGCCTCGAGAATACTGCTGAGGACAAACCTCTCGTATATACAGGAGCATCCTCTTGAGGCAGGCCCGAAAATCGAAGAAATGGTCGAGGCATTGCAGGAAGCCGCCTATACCGTTAAATTCATAGATGCGATAGATGTAGCCGGGCTTGAGGGCGTAGTCCTGGCCTCTTCGGTGCCGGAGAACATAGGAGCGGACTTATCCAAAGAAAAATCGTTCGCAGAGGGCAGAAAAGACCTATATCTCGCGGATCTCTTCCTGGACGAAGGCGTAGTCGTCTATGACGTGTTTGTCCCCATTTTGACTTTTAGCGATGAGCCGGAGGAAAAGACGATCGGCGTTTTAAAGGTCCGCATGGAGGCCAAACGGCTGATGGCCGTGCTTGCGGATTATTCCGGCCTCGGCGAGACAGGGGAGTTGAACCTGGGCATAAAAGAGGCCGGCAGCATCATCTATCTTACGCCGTTACGCCATATGCCCGGCCTGCCTTTCAATATAAAGGTCCCTTTATCGGCCGAGTTTGCCGAGCCGATGGAACGGGCGGTCAATCAGGGTTCGGGTATTTTGACCGGTCTTGACTACCGGGGCGAGAGCGTCCTGGCGGCTTATGAGTATATTCCCATAGGCGATTGGGGATTAGTGGCGAAGATCGATGTCAAAGAGGCCTTTGCGCCGGTCAGGAGATTGAGATCGCAGGTCATAGTCGTGTCATTGATCGTGCTTTTGCTGAGCGCCGCCGCCGCCCTTATTTTTTCGGATGCGATCATAAAGCCGATAAGGAAGCTGCAGGACAGCGCGCGCATCATCTCGCGGGGCAACCTGGATTTCAAGGTAGATATAAAGAGCAGCGACGAGATAGGGCTGCTGGCCCGGTCTTTTAATAAGATGACCGATGACCTGAAGAGCATCACGGCCTCCCGGGACGATCTGGACAAGGAGGTGAAGAGGCGCATAGAAGCGGAAGAAAAGCTCGTCGAGTCTTTAAAGATCAAATCGAGTTTTACCGCAAGAGTCTCGCATGAACTGAGGACTCCCCTTACGTCGGTCAAGGAAGGCATCAATATAGTCCTGGACGGCTCCGCCGGGCCGGTCAATGAAGAGCAGAAATCTTTTTTAGAGCTCGCGAAGCGCAGCGTGGACAGGCTTGCCCGGTTGATCAACGATGTGCTGGATTTTCAGAAACTTGAGGCCGGTAAGGCGACTTTTGCCATGGAATACAATGACCTGAACAGGATTATCGAAGAGGCCCGGGATACAATGGAGGCCGTAGCCGCTAAAAAAGGCCTTAATTTTATACTGG
Organism: uncultured Planctomycetia bacterium; assembly: GCA_964645565.1. Lineage (GTDB taxonomy): Bacteria > Omnitrophota > Gorgyraeia > JAHIPI01 > JAHIPI01 > BS750m-G14. Next base: position 13,042 of record CAZYBX010000001.1, read on the forward strand.
ACCTCGATCAAAATGTTCAAAAAGTCATGTGCGACAGAGATAAGATACTTCAGGTGATATTGAACCTGGCCAATAACGCGATAAAATTCACGGAAAAGGGCTCCGTTACGTTTTCCACCGCGCAGGGTGATAATTATGTGCGGGCTTCCGTGCGGGATACGGGGCCCGGCATAAAGAAAGAAGACATGAAGAACCTTTTTCAGGAATTCGTGCAGTTTGACGCGGATATGAGAAAAACAGCCGGCGGCTCGGGCCTGGGCCTGGCGATCTCAAAAGAGATAATCTATGCCCATAAAGGCAAGATCTGGGCGGAATCGCAAATCGGCGCGGGCACGATCATCAGTTTTATATTGCCTGTCAATGAACGCAGGGGAACGGTCTGAACGAACCGATATAAGGGGGCGATAATGACGGACGAGGGTAAGACGATCCTATTGATCGAAGATGAAGCCGATCTGGTATCCGTAGTGAAGTTCCGGCTCAAATCCCGCGGATATAAAGTAGTCACGGCCTCGGATGGTATTGAAGCTATTGAAAGACTGAGCGAGGTCACCCCGGATCTTATAATATTAGACGTCAACCTGCCCAGGATGGGGGGGATAGAGTTTTATAGGAAGATATGCACCGCGCACGGCCATCCGAGATATCCTGTCATAATATTAAGCGCCCGGGCCGACCTCAGGAAGTTTTTTGACGAGATAGAGGCGGACGGCTTTATCGCGAAGCCTTTCGAGATAGAGGACCTTATCAGGCAAATAGAGCGCACTCTGAGAAAAGAGGGATATCCCGCGATCTTTCTCGCGGACGTCAAGGAGAACCCTCACGCGGAGTCGATAGCGCGCGTTTTGAATACAGAGCGGTTCAATGTCGTTAACGTAAGCGGTTTTAAGGAGTTAAAAGAAAAGATACAGGATGTAAAACCAGCTTTTATAGTCGTTGAATATATGCAGGATGAGATGCCCGGGGATGAGTTTATAAGAAAGCTGAAAAGTGACCGGGGCTCCAAAGACATACCGGTCATAGTGTATACCTACTCGGGATTTGAGTATGAAGAAAAGAGCCTTCGGGCCGGGGCGGATAAGTATCTCGGAAAACCGAAGGATTACGATGAGTTTATCAAGGCGATAAAGGAATTACAGCGTAATAATAAAAATTGATTTTTGTTATATTTTTTCTTGCAAGCGGAGTCTTTTTAGTGTAATATTGTATTAAAGATACGTACAAGTTGGGCCGGAGCAGCATTAAACGGATGAAGATCATAACGCTTGCTAATCAAAAGGGCGGTTGCGGTAAGACGACTACTGCAGTCAATCTGGCGGGCGCGCTTGCGATGATGAACAAGAAAGTGCTGCTTGTCGACATGGATCCGCAGGGTCACGCCACAAGCGCCGCGGGAGCCGTGGTACGCAAAGACGGCCGCAACAGTTATAAGATCTTCGATTCATTCCTTAAGCGGGAAAACATAGATATCTTCCCGCTGACCCACGAGATAAACGAACATCTGTCGGTCATACCCTCCCACGTAAGCCTCTGCACGATCGAACAGCGGCTTTTCGGCACGGAAGACGCGACGTTGATACTTCGCGGTCTTTTAAGACGGGAAGAGCTCCAGGTTTTCGATTACGTCATTATCGATACCGCGCCTTATATAGGCTTCCTTTCGTTAAACTGCATTTACGCGAGCGATCTCTTGATAATACCCGTAGAGATCAGCTCGTTTTCGGTCAAGGGCATATTTCACATAGACACGCTTCTCGACATAAACGACAAGATCGGCCGCAAGGAATTCGATACCCGCTATCTGATCACCTTATATGACTCGAGGTCTAACTTCTCCAAGGATTTTATGGATAAGATGCGAAGGCTTTACGGAGACAGGCTTTTCAAGACTGTCATAAGGTCGAATGTGGCGCTGAGGGAGGCCGCCTATTTGGGCAAGCTGATCTTCGATTACAGGATAAGCTCCCGCGGCGCGGAAGACTACGCGGCGCTTGCCCGCGAGATCTATCCCGTTGAAGTGAGCGATGAGATCATGGTGGAAAGCCTGATGTCCGAGGCGCGCAGGCACCTGGCGTTCTTCAGGCTAAATGCCCCGCAGGCCGGGGCCGTCTACCTGGCCGGCGATTTCAATAATTGGCGCACGAACAAGGGTTCGATGATGAAAAAACTCGATGACGGCACCTGGATAAAGAAGGTCCCCCTGCCGGCAGGCACGCACAGATACCGTTTTGTCGTCGATGGGAAATGGACGGAAGACCCCGCCAATACGTTTACGGAGCTCGATCCCTTTCAGGAAACCGCCTCGCTGATCAAGATTTGACATGATTTCCGCCCCCTTTTTTGGGTAAAAACCGCCCAAATTTTTTTTTGTAAAAAATACGTTATTTTGCTGGCTTTTGATTAACAGGAAGAGTATACTATCTAAGCTGCATTCAGAGGCTATAAGGGGCGGTACGCTCCTAATTTTTATCTATGGGGTCTCATATATACTAATAATCTGGAGGGAATTATGAAAAATCGTAAACATACGAATTTCCCGTCCGCAATATTAACCAGAGTGGTGAGGAGCTGACCATAAGAGAGGGCTTAACCTTTCGTGCGATCAGAAAAAGAGATGAAGAAAAACGTAATCAGAAGAAGGCGGGGGCCGGATCCCGTATATCCGGTAGGAGTTACGGCAGACAAAGGAAAAATATGTCTTTTTTTTAAAACGGCCCGGCTGTCAAAAGTGGGTCTCTATCTTACCAAAGGGAACACAGGTCTTAGCTTCAACCCGTCCAAGAACAAGATCGCGGTAGCATTCCCCAAAAGGCAGGAAGAAAAGGTTCTGCAGGGCGATTATATCAGCGTATCCCCGTGCGACAAAGGTTATTTTATGACTTTTGTCGAAAAAGGCAAAAAAGCGAACAGCCTTATCGGCGCGGTCTCGAATGACATGAAAAGCTTTAAGGTCATGGGTAAGGTTTCGTCAGCCCAGGAGAAGGGGACCCTTGCCCCTAATTATAAACACAAGGGGCGCTATGTCATGTATTTGGGCGAGAGCTTTATTTATACCGCCACATCCAAGGATATGAAGCGGTGGAGGATCTCGGATGTCTCATGCCTCACGCCGAGAGTCGGTTCCTTCGACCACGCCCCGTTGAGCGTCCTGGCGGTCTCACTGACGCCGCACGGATTACTTGTCGTCTACGATGCATCCTACAAAGAATACGGCAGGAAGACGCTGCAGATCGGCGGGGCTTTATTCTCGCTCACCGATCCCAATGACCTGATCTGGCGCTCGGAAGCGCCGCTTTACTCGGAGGACCTGCCGGCGGGTTCGGAAGACGTCTATTCCTTAGGGGCCGCGTTTTACAAGGAGAAGATCCTGCTTTATTTTATTTCCGCGGTCAGAAGGCTGATGACGGTCACGATACCTCAGCCGTTTCCGTCCGTACAGGGTCAGAAAGCCTTTGCCCGCCTGAAGAAATTTTACAACAACCCTATCATAGTGCCCAGTGCGGTCAACGATTGGGAATCCGAGGCCACTTTCAATCCGGCCGCTTTGTATGATGACGGCAAGGTCCACCTGCTTTACAGGGCTGTCGGCAGAACGGGAATGTCCAGCCTGGGATACGCCTCCACCAGGGACGGTTTTCATATCGAAGAAAACCTTTCCGAACCGGCTTATGTCCCGCGCAAGGCCTTTGAAGGCGTCAATACATCGCCCTCGCAGCGCTCCGGACTTTTTCAATCCGGCGGCGGCTGGGGAGGCTGTGAGGACCCGAAGCTGACGGCTATGGACAACAGGGTCTATCTTACATATGTCGCTTACAACGGGTACTGCCCCCCGAGGATCGCGTTGAGCTCGATAGACCGCGGCGATTTCCTCCGAAAAAAATGGAACTGGGAAGAGCCTGTCCTCATCTCTCCTCCGGGCGTGGTCGACAAAAGCGGCTGCATCCTGCCGGAAAAGATCAAGGGCCAGTATGTCATCTTCCACCGGATCTTCCCGCACATCCTCATCGATTACAGGGACGAGCTTAAATTTGATAACGGAAAATGGCTTCAAGCCAAACATAAGATAACTACCAGGCCCAATATGTGGGACTCAAGGAAGCTCAGCATAGGAGCGACCCCCATAAAGACCGAAGACGGCTGGCTTGTGATCTATCACGCGGTGGATGACAGGGACGACTCGCGCTACAAGGTAGGGGCGATGATACTCGACCTGGAAGACCCTTCAAAGGTGCTCTACCGCACGACCAATCCCATACTTGAGCCGGATGAGCGCTATGAGAATGAGGGAAAGTTCGGCGTAGCTTATCCGTGCGGGGCCGTTGTCCTCGGCAAGGAACTCTTTGTCTATTACGGCGGCGGGGATAAAGTAGTATGCTGCGCTACCGCGGAGCTGGATAACTTCGTTAAAGACGTCAAAAGGGACAGGCCCGTTACTTATACAATAAAGGAAGTAGCTTATGCGTAATGGCCTATTCGCTCAGGGGCATGAATAGACCGTGTTTGTAGTCAAACGTTCTGTCTTCAATCCCATACTTTCGCCTGTCCATGAACATCCCTGGGAAGGGTTTGCCGCCTTTAACTGGTGCCCGGTCGTAAGCAAGAAGGACAAAAGGACGATCCACTGCGTATACCGGGCCATGTCGGAGCCGGACCTTGTGCCGGCAAGCGGTCCGTTTATTTCCTCTATCGGACACGCGACAAGCAAAGACGGTATTTATTACACCAAGAGAACCCTCCTTATAAAGCCCGAATTTCAATGGGAGAGATTCGGGTGCGAGGACCCCAGGGTCACCGAACTTAACGGCAAGTATTACATCTTTTATACCGCTTTATCCCTCTATCCCTTCAGGCACGACGGTATCAAGGTCGCGTGCGCCATAACCAGGGATTTCAAGACCGTAGAAGAAAAGCACCTGGTGACCCCTTTTAACGCTAAGGCGATGGCCCTCTTTCCGGGAAAGGTCAACGGCAAGATCACGGCCGTACTTACGGCAAACACAGACCTCGCCAGCCGGAGGGCGCGCATCGCTTACGCCCAGTTTGACGACGAAAAAGACATATGGAACCACTTGTACTGGAAAGAATGGTATAAAAGGATATTTAAACACACCATCCGCGTGCGGCGGTCGATAACAGATCATGTCGAGGTAGGCTCCCCTCCGTTAAAGACCAAAGAGGGCTGGCTTCTTCTATACGCTCATATCAAGGATTACCTTACCGACCGTAAGGTCTTCGGCATAGAGGCGGTACTTCTTGACATGGACGACCCTAAAAAAGTCATCGGCAGGACACGCCATCCCATACTGATACCCGAAGAGACCTATGAAAAATACGGCCAGGTGCCGAACGTGATATTTCCTTCGGGCGCGCTGATCCGCGATGAGGACCTGTGGATCTTTTACGGCGCCACAGACACGACATGCTGCGTGGCGCAGGTCAGATTGAAAGGCCTGCTGAACAGCATGATCCCGGCGAGAAGGCATTATAATGTCAATCGGGCCAGGAATAATCCGATAATAGAGCCTATAGCGGAACATTCATGGGAAAGCAAGGCGACGTTCAATCCGGCGGCGGTAGAATTAGACGGGAAGATCCACCTTGTTTACAGGGCGATGTCGCAGGACAATACCTCGACTATGGGATACGCCTCGACCGTCGACGGCCTGAGGATATACGAACGGTTGCCGAAACCGATTTATGTGCCGCGGATAAAATACGAATCTAAAAGAGTGCCGAACGGAAATTCAGGCTGCGAAGACCCCAGGATAGTCCGTATAGGCAGGACCTTATATATGTGTTACACCGCTTATTGCGGTACGGAAGTGCCCCGGGTGGCCCTCACGACGATATCCGTGAAGGATTTTTTACACTTCAACTGGGACTGGTCTCATCCGGTGCTTATCACGCCACCCGGCGTCGATGATAAGGACGCCTGTATATGGCCCGAGAAGATAGACGGCCAGTTTATTCTCATCCACCGCATCAAACATCAGGTCTGCCTAGATTATATCAATTCTCTGGAATACGCCTCCGAAGAGGTGTCAAGGGGGATCAAGCTGATAGGCCCCAGATACGGCATGTGGGACAGCCAGAAAATTGGATTAGCCGGCCCTCCCATAAAGACGAAGGCGGGCTGGATATTGTTTTACCACGGTATCGCCGAGGACTGCCACTACCGGCTGGGCGCGGCGCTGCTTGACCTCAAAAATCCGATGATCGTCCTTTCCCGTACAAACGACTCTATACTTGAGCCCGAGAAGGTATATGAGAAAAAAGGCCAGGTCCCGGATGTCGTATTTCCCTGCGGCCACGTCCTGAGGGGAGACACAGTATATCATTATTACGGCGGGGCCGATTCGGTGGTCGGCGTCGCTACTATGAGCCTGTCGGGCTTGCTTGCGATGCTTAAATAGCGCCGATAGTCCGGAGAAGTCATGAAAAAAATAATAGCCGCGTGGGTCATATTAGGTTTTATTTTGTCCGGAGCGGGCCGGCTCACTGCCGCAGAATATAAGGCCTTCGAGATCAAGGTAGGCGCGCACGAGGACAAGGTGAAGGAGAAGTACGGCGAGCCCCTTATGTCCCGTGACCTTAAGAACTATTTTTTACCCATCCCCCGCAAGAGGGTGCTCTACGGGCTGGGCGATGCGGTGTATGTGATACTCGATTATTACTCCGGCAGGGTGAAGGGCATAGTCATATTAGAGGAGACGACGCCGGAGGAAGCTGAGTCGCTCTTTAACGAGTGACGTTTGGAGGGGAGACATTCATGGCAGATGACGCGTTGTTAAAAGACATATTATACAAGGCCCTGGGAATGGAAGAAAAGGGCCATAAGTTTTATGAAGATAACGGCAGAAAGTCTCAAAACGATATCGTCCGCAGGACTTTCGATTTCCTGGCTAAAAACGAGCTTTTTCATATCAAATCCATAAAGGATTTCTACGAGGCGCTTGAGGAGAAGGGCGAATTCCCTTCCGTTTCGTTCGATAAGGTGAAAGGCCCGAGGATGGACGATCTTACCATATTCGCGAACAGCATATCGTCGCTGGAAGAGAAGATAAAACCCGTTGAGGACGATAAAAAGGCGCTTGAATTCGCGATGGACTTCGAAAACAGCGGGTACAGATATTATGAAAACGCGCTTAAGGGCGCAAAGGATGAAAGGCTTGTAAAGCTTCTGAAGTTTTTACTCGCGGAGGAAAGCAGGCACTATGACCTGCTTCAGAGCGCCCACGCCTATGTCACAGATAGCGGCAACTGGCTCATGTACGAAGAAGACTCCTTCCCGCAGGGAGGGTGAAAAGAAGAGCCGGAACCATAAAAGCTGACAATTAGAAACCGCATATTCGGTTAAAATCTGCGGCTGTAGTAAGTAAGGAGTGGAAGTCAGCACGGCCGCAAGGCATGTAATTTCGCCTTGCGTTTTCTGTTTCTACCGTTATTTACTATAGTTTTAGGCAAAGGAGGTGTAGTAAGTAATGGCAAAAGGAACAGTCAAGTGGTTCAGTAACCAGAAAGGTTACGGATTCATAAGCACCGAGTCCGGCAAGGATGTATTTGTGCATCACACCGGGATTCTGGGAGACGGCTATAAGTCTTTGGAGGAAGGCCAGGAGGTTGAATTTGAGATTCAGCAGGGCCCTAAAGGCGAGCAGGCCGTAAACGTAACGAAGCTGTAAACCGGTAAATAACGGCCTGACGTCGATCCTCGGGCCTTGTTAGCTTGCGTGAATGAAGCCCCAGGCAGGATTTGTCCTTTTATCAAAGGTACAAATTTTGCTTGGGGTTTTCTATTTATAGGGGTATAATAAGTAAGATCGCGCGCTTCTTAAGACAAAGGAGGTGTGTTGTGGCAGAGGAGAAGCTGATAGGGGCAATAACCCATTATTTCGGAAAAATAAGCGTGGGAATAATAAAGCTTTCGGATGGGCTAAAGGTGGGCGATACGATCCGCATCAAGGGGCATACGTCGGATTTTACCCAGCAGGTCCCCTCCATGCAGGTGGAGCACGCTGAAGTCGGCGAGGCAAAGGCGGGGGATGAGGTGGGCATAAAGGTCTCTGAAAAGGTCCACGTGCACGATTCTGTGTATAAAGTCATAGGTTGACGCAAAAAAACTTTGATATCTTATTTATATCAGGAGGTAATGGATGAAGATTCTCGCTAGAGCTCTATATTATACGGCAGTGCTTATCCCCTTTATCGCAATCGGGTTATATCAGGGAATGGCGCAGCCGGCCGAGGTAGATGACTTCGAGGCGCAGATAGGCGCGATACAGGAAGAGGTGATCATCCTGAAGGGCGAGTCGGCGGAAATAGAGATGGAAAAAAAAGAATTGGCGGAGAGCGGGGCCCTGCCGGACGACCTCCGGGACCTTGAGGATCGAAAACGGGAGATCAAGGATGAGGTAAGGGGACTGGAAGAGGAGCTGTCGGAAATAGAGGACGGCTATATCGCCATGCAGAAGGAAAAGACACAGGCGATGACCGAAGAAGAAAAAGAAGCCTATGTATTGAAAATAGAGGGCGACATACGCCTCCTGAATACGCAGCTGGCGGAGGCGGAGGACTACGCCGGGTCATTGGCGAATGACGAAACGATGCTTGTGGAGATCGAGGAGACAAAGGCCCAGGCAGACAGCATAAGGCAGAAGATCAGACTGCTGGAAAGGGAGTTAAAGGAGCTATAGATAGGAGAATAACAGAATACCAGGCGTCGAGAAACCTTAAGCGAAAACATCCGGAAATATCCCGCGATGGTAAAATTTGTTTGGGGTTTTTTGTTTTAAAAGGTATAATAAATAGCAACATATATAAGGAGGGCCGGGTATGAAAGAGTTGGAGGCCATTTTAAAGGAACATCCTTTTTTTAGATCTCTTGACCGGAAGCTTATCGAATTTATCGCGGGATGCGGCAGAAACGTGGCGTTTAAAGAGGGAGATGTAATACTAAAGGAAGGCGGGGACGCGGATAAGTTCTATATTATCCGGCACGGCAGGGTGGCGATATATATAGCCAAGCCGAGCTCAATCACGATCCAGACTATCAGGGAAGGCGACATACTCGGCTGGTCGTGGCTTGTGCCGCCGCATAAGTACCGCTTCAGCGCGCGCGCCGTCGAAGACACGCGGGCGGTAGCTTTGGACGGAAAATGCCTTAGAGCGAAATGCGAGGAAAACCATGAATTGGGATATAATCTGCTGAAAAGGCTTGTCAACGTCCTGACCGCGCGCCTCGAGGCAACCAGGATCCAGCTTCTGGACATTTATAACAACAAGTAAAACCCGTCAGGCCGGCGCGATATCTTTATGAGAGGTGTGGATATGTTCAATAAGATAAACTTGATACTGATTTGTTCGCTGTTCATGGCAGTTGCGGCTGCGGCGCAGGATGAAGCAGTCCGGACAAGGGAGGATATAGAAGTCTTTTTGCGCGACCTGGAAAACGCAGTAGGTAAGATGGATACCTATCAGTTCACTACCGTCTCGGAGAACTGGAAGGGCAAAGAGCATGAGGAAAAGACCATCATGTTCCGGTTCAAGAAACCGAACCTGATGAGGACAGACGTCCTGACCGGCAAAAAAAAGGGAAGCGTCGTTTTGCTGAACAGGGACGGCATCATCAGAGGGAAGAACAATTGGGGCCTGAAGAAGACGTTAGATCCCGCGGATAAAAGGCTCTACAACATCAGGGGTATGACATTTGTGCACTCGAGTCTTTTGAACAAGGTCGAGAGATTGAAAGATCATATCCTCAAAAGAAAGTGCAAGGCCGCATTGACGGAAGAGATGTATATGGGAAGGCCCGCTTACCATCTGCACATCGACCGCAACGACGCGGATGACCCGGTTACCGCCGAAGATGTGTGGTTTGAAAAGGGGACTTATCTTATTTTGAAGAATCTGAAATATGAAGGCGGCGTAAAGGTGACGGATGTCACCTGGCAGGATCACAAAATCAATATTCCCCTGGACGATGCGCTGTTCGAACAGTAGGTTATAGTAAGAAAGCGAGGAGGTCATGCCGAGCGCGTTTGCGGTCACGATGATCTTTATAATAGCCACTACCCTTATCGGGGCTTTTATAAAGGGGCGCAGTAAGGATAGATGCCTGGTCGATTTCAGCGGATTCCCGGTAACGGTCGAGACAGCCGGCGGGAAGCACATATGGGGCAACTTCGCGATAGAGCCTACAGGCATGGAATTGATATATGATAAAGAGTATCTGGACGAGAAGGACGGTCATATCGAAAAAAGCTACATCATCTATAAAAATGAATACGCGAATATAGAAGCGGTCGTACGCTACCATGATACTCTGAGCGGTGGGCTCAAGAAAAAAAGAGACAAGATGCTCCGGCAGTATTACCATCCCAACTTTCTATATCCCCTGTTTAGAAGGCTGAGGAACATTTACTACACCATCCGTGACGCTGTTATGGAGGTGGTGACGCTTGTCATCGGCCGCCTGCGCACGGCGGCTCCCGCAGGGGCGGTTTTATCGGGCCAGGATAAGTACATCTCCAAGATCGAGCAGCAGGTCATGACGTCTTATTCCTACGAGCCCCTCTTGGAAAAATATATAGGTAAAAAAGTCATCTTTAAGATGAAGCGCGGTGATGTGTTCGAGGAGTATGCCGGGATCATGAAAGATTATACATCCGAATTCATGGAGATGGTAGATGTGGATTATAAGAGACCATCCGGGACAAAGGCCAGAAAAGCGGATGTCATCATGTCGCGGCAGCTTGGCACCGTCAGGCACATGGGAAAGTGAGCGTTAACAGGGCATGGCTATAGCTATTAAATTTTGCGGCGGCGCCAGGACCGTAACCGGATCCATGCACCTCGTCTCGACAACGCAATCGAATGTGATATTGGACTGCGGCCTGTTTCAGGGCCGCAGAGACGAATATTATGAGGTAAACACGAATTTTCCGTTTTCCCCCAGAGGGCTGGACGCCTGCGTTTTGTCTCACGCCCATATCGACCACTGCGGAAATATACCTAATCTCATAAAGCAGGGATTCCGCTCGCGCATACATTCCACGCCGGTGACCCGCGACCTCTGCAGGTACATGCTACCGGACAGCGGTTACGTTCAGGAAGCCGATATACTGTACGTAAACAAGATCAATAAGAAAAGGGGCCTGCCCCCGCGAAAACCGCTGTATACGAAAAAGGAAGGGGAGTCGGCGCTCAGGCGTTTCCGCCCCGTAGATTATTACAGGAAGTTCCCGGTTACGAAAGATATAGACCTTACCTTTTATGAGGCCGGGCATATTTTGGGCTCGGCGATACCGGTCCTGGACATAAAGACCGCAAAAAAAGAGGTGCGGATAGCATATGCCGTAGATCTGGGAAGAGTGAATATGCCGCTTTTGCGTAATCCCGATGTGCCTAAGGACATAGATTACCTTATTATAGAAAGCACATACGGCGGAAGGAAGCACGGTGACATCAGAAAAGCCGAGGATATTCTCGCAAGAACCATAACCGGGACGGCAAGACGCGGCGGGAAGATCATAATCCCGTCATTCGCGCTCGAGAGGACGCAGCTTATAGTGTATTTCATAAATGAGCTTATAAAGCGAAAAAAGGCGCCCCGCCTGCCTATATATGTGGACGGGCCGCTCGCGGTCAATCTGACCAGCGTATTCAGGGACAACTGGATGTATTTCGACGAGATAACCCAGGCGGCGTTTCTGAAAAACGACGACCCCCTGGGCTACAACCACATCACTTATGTCAAGCATGTCCAGCAGTCCAAAAACCTGAATACGCTGAAGGAGCCGTGCATAATAATCTCCGGTTCCGGCATGTGCGAAAACGGACGCATCCTCCATCATCTTAAGAATAATATCGAAAATCCCAGGAACACTATTATCATCATCGGCTACACGGCGCAGAACACTCTCAGCAGGCGCATCGTGGAAAAAAACGATATCGTCCGCATCTTCGGCAGGCCGTATGATCTGAAATCCGAGGTCGTGGTGATGGATGCGTTCAGCTCGCACGCCGACGGAAACGGGCTCGCGGATTTTGTGCGTGATTGCGGCGGGTCGCTGAAGCAGGTCTTCATAGTGCATGGCGATCCCGAACAATCGGAAGTCCTGATGCGCCGGTTAAGAAAATCACTCGATATCAAGCCGCGCATACCCGCTAAAGGCGAGATCGCCTACCTTGCCGCAAGATAGCCCGCTTAAGGTGACCAAAAGTGAAAGACAGGCCGGCTCTGATCGTCTCTGACAAAAACGGCAGGATATACGATATCCCGGGCCTGGAAGCCTGCGGAATGGAAGGCGGGCGTTTTTTCAGGCTCTCTCCCGGCGACCTGCTGAAGATGCCGCACGGGAGCGAACTCTTTACTTTGCCGGAACGGGCCCCGGTCGGATATGACGGCAGGAAGAAGGCCTTCGTCGTTCTGGAGGGCTATCATGCGCTGGCGGCGTTCGTATCGCCCGGTTATACGATAACCTATAACAGCGCATACAGGGAGACAGGCTCGCCGAGTAAACTGCCTCTTTTTGCGTACGGAGCCGCGGCTTTTTATAAGGGCGGGTTTTATGCCGCCGCCGTGCGGGTGGACCGCGAACTCAGGCAGGATCTTAGACTGATGGATATGCGCTTTGCCCGCAGGAACGTGAAGAGTTATATAAGCCGGTATCCGCATAACAGGCTCATACGTCACCTGAAAGGCTGCGCCCTGGAATACGGCTGCCCGGCGGCGAAGAATTTCTTCCTGGGGCGATATGAAGGCCCGCTTCCCACCTCGCCTTACTGTAATGCCTATTGCATAGGATGCATCTCGCATCAACCCCCCGGCGGGTGCAGTGTTACGCAGCCGAGGATAAGATTTGTCCCGTCGGCCGGGGAGATAGCGGAAACCGCGTTGCATCATATCAAAAACGTAAAAGACCCGGTGGTAAGCTTCGGGCAGGGCTGTGAAGGCGAGCCGCTTTTGGTGGGCGCGACCATCGAAAAAGCCGTCAGATTGATCCGGCGGGAGACCGGCAAAGGCATTATAAACATTAACACGAACGCCAGCCGTCCCGGAGCCGTCGCGAGGCTGTTTGACGCCGGCATGGACAGTATGCGCGTAAGCCTGAACAGCGCCCAAGAGCTATACTATGCAAGATACTACAAGCCCAGAGGATACGGGTTTAGAGACGTGATACAGTCCGTCAAGACCGCGAAGAGGAAAGGCGGATTCGTATCCGTCAATTATCTTGTCATGCCCGGTTTCACCGATACCGTCGGGGAGCGCAGGTCTTTTCTAAAATTGGTCGAGGCCCTTAAAATAGACATGGTCCAATGGCGTAATCTGAATTACGATCCGCTGCGTTATTTTACGGAGCTCAAGGTCCCGATGGGCCCGCGTCTTCCCGTCGGCATGAAAAAAACCATTTTTTCGATAAAAAAATCCTTCCCGCACGTCATCTCCGGCTACTTCAATCCCTCAAAGGCCAGGATCCGTCGTTTCCGACGGAGAAATGCTTGAAAATGCGCTT
>CAZYBX010000002.1:0-22062 GCA_964645565.1 uncultured Planctomycetia bacterium
TGATCGACCCCGAAAAATGCATCCTCTGTTTCTGCTGTAAGGAGGTCTGCGACAGGGACGCGATCACTTTCGCGAAGCGGTATGTATATGCCCAGAAGGCGCTCGCAGTGCTGAATACCGTAAAAGATAAAAGATCGAGAGCAAGGCGGAATAGCGGATGATAAAAGCGTTTAAGAATGAAAAATTTTTCGTTTTCCTGATATATTCCGCACTTATAGGCGCGGTCTATTCCCAGGTTGCGTTCTTCGGCAAGAGCCTTCTTTCGACTCTCTACTATCCTTCGCCTCTTTGTGTCACCGAAGCGGAAGGAAGAAAGCCGAACAACACGTTTAATATTGACCTCGGGACCCCCGCGTTCTACGAGATGCCCATTAACATGGCCGTAGGGAATATGTACAAAAAGGGTATCCTTCCCCTCTGGAACCCGTATCAGGCGGCAGGCACGCCTTTAGCCGCCCAATATTCCACAAGGGTGTTTTTCCCATACCAGATATTAGAGGACATATCTCCCGAAGTATTATGGGATTATTTTATGCTCTTAAGGCTCATTATCGCGGCTTTCTTCACTTATCTCTTATTGAGATTGATAGGTATATCCTTACCGTCCGCCTTTCTCGGAGGCGCGCTATACGGACTTTCGGGCAGTCTTACGTGGTTTATCAATCTGGAGGAGTTTGTTAACGTCGCGATGATGGTGCCGGCCTGTCTATTTTCGATAGAAAGACTGATGCAATATAAAAAGCCGAGATATATCGCGGAGTGCGCCCTTGTGACGGCCCTTATGCTTTTGGCGGGTCAGCCGGAGATCGCGGTCTATGTCATGCTGCTGGCGTCTTTATATTATATTTTCAGGGTGACAATAGAGAAGCCTGATGCGCCGGCTTTTATACGGTCTATTTTAAGATTCGGCGGGATCGTATTTCTGGGGCTGGCGCTTTCGGCCTTTCTAATACTGCCTTTTCTCGAACTCATACCTATATCATACCAGTGTCATCCGCTCGGCGGTATGATGGGCGCGCAAGACCCGACGGATATCATGGCCGCTGTCTCCGTTTTGATACCGTCATTTTTTGAAATTGCGACAAATTATCGTCTTTTTGCCCATAACGGTCTATGGGACTGGATCGGAGGGTATACGGGTATGCTGGCGGTCTTCCTCATCATCCTTGGTATTTTTTCCAACGGCAGACACCGTGAATCTTTCATTTTCTTTTCGCTATTCGGTTTTTTTATAGTCTTGAAGAACTTCGGCTTTCCTTTAGCTGCCTGGATCGGACGACTGCCTTTATTGGACCAATCGTGGTCTCCGCGCTGGTCAGGACCCGTATGGACCTTCAGTCTTGCATGCGCCGCGGCCATCGGTCTCGATATGGCCCGCGCCGCCGAGTTTAAAAAAAGTCTCCTGCTCGGATCGGCTTTTTTTCTTATGCTGTTTACGGGATTCCTTCTTTACAAGGCCCCTTATATACGACAATTACCGGGGTGCAATGCGGCTCAATTTAAATCGATATTGCCGCCCATATTTGGCGGGATATTCGTCGGCGTCTGCACTGTTTTAGCGGCTGTGGACCTTTTTATATATTACAGAGGCAAGAGAGGGTTTATTCACGCGCTCATATGGCTGGCTATCTGCGAACTCTGGGTCAGCGTGCCTAAGGGCTCGGTTTTTCCCTGGACCGCCTACGAGCTTATCCCGTTCACTCTGGGGATCGTCGTAGTATATTTACTCGCGAAGGATAAACGGCGGCTTGGAGCGGCGGGGATCGCGGCAATAGCCTTATTATCCGCTTTTATCGACCTGAGATCGCCTTACGGCCTTCCCGACAGAAAAGATATCTTTGAGAAGCCGGGCTGCGTCCGTTTCATCAAGAAGGATACGGACCATTTCCGTATAATAGCTGGCAGCGGTGTCTTTATGCCGAATTTTGCCTCAGCGTTCGAAGTATATGATGTGAGGTATATCAATTCTTTATCTTTGGCCGCGTTTCAGAATTACGTCGATAACCACCTGATGAAGGAGCCCCATGCATGGATAACGGACAGGCTGTGGTTTACGGGAATAGGGGATTTTCATAAGGCGGAACCCCGCTCACTCTATCAAGAGATAAACGACAATCTGCCGTATTATTCCTATCTGGGCGTCAAATACATAATAGTTCCTCCTAATTTAAAGCTCGAGATACCTTTAGTGTATGATAAAGACGTAAAGATTTATAGAAATCCTCAAGCCTTTCCCCGGGCCTATGTCTCCGGCGGGATCAAGATGGCTTCAGGCTTCAGCGAGGCGCAGGAGATGATGAGTGCGCGGGATATGGATCTGCTGAATACGGCGATCATAGAGGAAGGACCCCCGTCCTGGTATAGACCCTCTGCCGCCGGCATTGAGTCTAAGACAAAGATAGAGGAATACGCGCCCGGCAGGATCAAGATCAAAGCGGATCTGGGATCCGACGGCATCCTTGTCATCACGGATAATTATTACCCCGGCTGGCGGGTCTATGTGGATGGCGAAGAAGACAGGATATACCGCGTCAACGGTCTGGTGAGAGGGGTGTTTCTTGAAAAAGGTGTTCATGACGTAATATTCAAATATCAGCCGATGAGCTTCAGGATAGGCGCGCTTATTTCGCTGGCAGGTTTGGCGGTCTGCGGCGTATTGATGTTTAACAAGCGAAATCAAGAGTAGATATGAAAAAAAGAAAACTATTGTTGGGCCTGCTGATCTTTGTGATACCTTTCGTGGTATATGCCGGGAGTTTTAATAACCGGTTTCTGGCGGGGGACGACGAGGAGATAGTGCAGCGCAACGCGTATATACGCGGGTGGGATTTTTTCCCAAATATCTTTACCGAGAACTATAAGGCCGGCTCCGGCGGCATAACGGATTTTTGGCGCCCTCTGCAGATACTCACCTATGCGATTATTTTTAACACAGTCGGTCTGAAGTTATGGGCCTTCCATTTTGCCAGTATTTTTTATCATGCCCTCTGCGGGCTGTTTCTCTATTTGATCTTGATCAAGCTTTTTGACCCTTCCGGTAAAGATAAGCTGCCGTTTATCGCCGCGGTAGCGCTGCTTTGGGCCGTGCATCCGATTCACAATGAAGAGCTGGCTGTTACTACGGGATTGGCATCACCCGCGCATCTGTTCTGGATGCTTTCGGGGCTTATAACGTTTATATATTTCGAGGAGACAAAGAGGTGGGGTTGGATCGCTTTAGCTTTGATAAGTTATGCTCTGGCGTTATGCTCAAAAGAGAGCGGTATCGTCTTTCCCGGGCTGGTTTTGGGGATGCACCTTGCCGGCATCAAGGCAGGCAGGTTCCAAACGGCGAGCATTAAGCAGATCGTATTGCGTCACGGTTCGTTTTGGCTCATGGCGCTTATTTACGTTATGGCCCGCCTCACCGTCTTAAATTTCAGGAATACGTTGAATTTTTACGGACAACCCAATTTATTTACGGAACATATATCGTACCGCCTGTATACGTTTTTTACCGTCCTTGCCCAAGGCCTCCGGATAATCGCGTTTCCCGTCGGTCTTCATCCGGAAAGGTCATGGCCCGTCTTCACCGATTTTTTCTCCGCGCGGGTATTCATATCTTTTCTGGCAGTGGCCTCGATCGCGGCCGCGGGGCTTATTATGTGGAAGAAGAGGCCGCTTTTCACCTTCGGCATATTCTGGTTTCTATTCAGCTATCTGCCCATGAGCAATCTGGCGGCCCGGATCAACGCGCTTATCTGGGACCATTGGTTCTATACGCCTTCCGTTGGAATATTTTTGTGCGTAGCGGCGCTCCTTGATAAAAGATCTATGCAAAAGACAGCGGCCTTCGCAATGATCCCCCTGATAATGGTATTCGGATGCGTTAGTGTATATAGAAGTCATTTTTTCAGGGACACCGAAAGCGTCTCAAGATACATACTGAGCTACGAGCCGCGAACAATCAAGACCTGGAACAATCTTGGCATGGCCCTCGCGGAACAGGGCAAGGCCGATGAGGCGGTCGGCTGTTATCTGCATTCCATAAAGCTTGCGGATATCTACCCCCAGACGCACCACAACCTGGCCATGATATATCTCAATGAAAAAAGATATGATCTGGCGGAGCAGGAGTATCGGAGCGCCATCCGCCTGGATGACAGGTTTTATTATTCATATATATGGCTGGGAAAATTATATCTCACGCAGAACAGAAAGGATGAAGCCGTCAAGTGTTTCAAGAAAGCGCTGGAGATTCATCCCCATATGCCGGACGTAAAAGATCTATTATCGAGGTTAGAGAGATGAAAACGATAAGGATTCCCGCGGATTATAATTACATAGGGCTGTTTCTGACTTTCGGCTGTAATCTCGATTGCAGCTATTGCATAAATAATTTTGAGCACAACCTGAAAAAAAGAAAAATAGTCCCGGGTAAAGAATGGGTGAGGCATATAAACAGGATCGAATCCCCGCCGGACCTGCCCGTCACGCTGCAGGGCGGCGAGCCGAGCGTGCATCCCGATTTTATTTATATCATCAACAATATCAAGCCGGAGCTCAATATCGACATACTGACCAATCTGCGCTTCGACATCGACGATTTCATGAAGAGAGTGAAGCCCGAAAGAGTAAAAAGAAAAGCGCCGTACGCCTCTATCAGAGTGAGTTATCATCCGGAGACTATGGACCTGGACGATACGTTAAAGAGGACTTTAAAGATGCAGAAGGCGGGATACAGCATAGGCATATGGTCTGTCCTGCACCCGGCGGCCGAGCGGCATGTGAGGGAAGCGCAGAAAAAGGGCGCGGATATGGGCATCGACTTCCGCACGAAAGAATTTTTGGGGGAATATAAAGGAAGGCTCTACGGGACTTATAAATATCCGGGGGCGTGCGGGATGAGGTTCGAGAAGAAGGTGTTTTGCAGGACCACGGAGTTTCTGGCGGATTCGGAAGGCTTGGTCTTCAGATGCCATCATGACATATATAAAGGCGTGAACGCCGTCGGTAATTTCTTCGACCCGGATTACGGACTGCGGGATGTCTACAGGGAATGCGGCTATTTCGGCCATTGCAACCCCTGCGATATCAAGGTCAAGACGAACAGGTTCCAGGTATTCGGGCATACATCGGTGGATATCAAGTCTGATGACGATGAAGAAGCTTAAATATATAGATTTTATCTCTATCGCCGCGCTGTTCATTGCGGTATTCATTCCCAGCATTCCCCTGGCGAATATAGAGTTGCTCCAGCCGGATAGCTGCGGATATCTTGACATGGGAAGGAACCTCTTCTCCGGGAGGGGCGCCGTCATCTCATATGACCTTAATCAATACTGGCCCGGCAGGTATCATCCTTTTTTACCGTACATGCATCCTCTGTACGGGATCCTGGCCGGTCTCGTATGGATATTATTCGGCATCAAGGCAGTGATAGGCTTTAATATCATGCTTCATGCCGCGAATTGTGTCTTATTATACCTTATACTTAGTCTATATACGGACAGGATCACGGGTTTTCTGATAGCGCTTTTCATGGGATTTTCCAAGAGCATGGTCGTTCCCGCGATATCCCCCCTGACAGAGCCTCTTCATCTTTTTGTTCTTTTAGGAGCTATATTCGTTTACCTCAAGTATGACAAAACGGAATTATGGGTAGGGGTAATGCTTGCTTTAAGCTGCCTGGTCAGGGTGAGCGGTCTCTATAGTGTCATCGCGTTTCTTGCGGCCGTTCTCGTCCTTAAGGGATTTTCAAAAGAGGCCTTGCGGGATCACGGCAGGCTGATACTCGGCTTAGCGGTGATCCTCATTCCATATGAGCTTTTTTGCTATTTCAGGTACGGGGCATTCTACCCCGAATATCTTCAGGCCGCCAAGGTCTATAAGAGCGCCGAGATATACGCGGGCGCATTCTATAAGAACGGCATACCGGTATTGAATATGCCCGACCTGAAGCTGGGGATGGACGTAATAGGCGGGAATATCCTCGGTAATCTCACGGGTTTTATAAAAAGCTACGGTATAGTCAAATACGCCATGATCCTTGACCCTTTTTATTTTATCTATGACCTGAAGAAGAGAAGATCGCCTTTAGTCGTCATTTTCTTTTTTCAGGGGCTGTCTTTACTCCTCGGTTATACGCTCGTACATTCGTGGTCTGCCATATATGAATTCGACCGGTTTTCCGTGATCACGATCCTGACGCTGGGCAGCATCGGTTTTTTATCTATCAAGGAGATCATAGACGGATACATTTTATCGCAGGGCACGAGAAATGCCGCCGCATCCGCGGCGATATTCGCAGCGGCCTTCTCTTTCTTTTTTTATTTTCAGATGAAGTATTATCTCGATTTCAGGGGCTTCGGACTGAATATCTTCCCTGAGCAGCAGGCGGTTTACAGGGAAAACAGGGAAGAGGTATACGGATGGATCAGGCGCAATACCGCGGAGGGCGACCTGATCGCGTCGCACTTTCTCGCGGACGCGTTTCTTTTTGAAAGGCCTTTTGTGTCTCTGCCTCCGGACAATGCCTTGAACGAGAAGAATTTTAACGATTATCTTAATATCTATAAGCCGGAATATGTGCTTACTTATAACGGGGACATGGCGGGATACTTGGAGGCCATTGGGGCCGAGCAAGTGCTGCGCAAGGGCGATCTTATCCTGCTGAGAAACGCTTTCTGAGCTTGAAATCCGCCGTTTATAATGTTAAAATTTCTTTAAAAGAAAGGCCGTACCTATGATGAACTGGCGCAGGGTTAAGATGTTTTTGATGATGCATTGGGTCAAGCTCGCGATAATCGCGGCGGTATTGATACTTATAGCGGTCTCGGTCTTCGCCCTCCTGTCGCTCGAGAGTTTTCACCGCCATCTTATGCTTGTCCAGATGCCGGTAAGCATACTGATAGCCGGGATCCACGCCGCCATATTTATTTTTATGTATCTCACATTCCTGAGGGGCGGGTTCGCAAAACTCGATAAGGCGCCCATCAAGGGGAAAGACGTCAATATCCATTGGGATGACGTGATAGGAATAGACGAGGCCAAGCAGGAAGCCTGGGAAGTGGTCCAATTGATAAAAGACAGGCACCAGCTTAAGAAGATAGGCGGCCATATAATCCGCGGCCTTTTGTTTATAGGCCCGGCAGGCTGCGGCAAGACCTATCTCGCCAAGGCAGTGGCTACCGAGGCGGGCATACCTTTTATCTCGATGAGCGGAAGCGAGTTTGTCGAGATCTTTGTGGGAGTGGGGGCGGCCAGGGTAAGAAAACTTTTCGAGCGCGCGCGCAACCTCGCGTACGGTTACGGAGGATGCATCGTGTTTTTAGACGAATTGGACGCCATAGGAAGACAGAGGACATTCTCGTTCATGGGGGGGCAGGAGACGAATTCCACGCAGAACCAGCTGCTTGTGGAGATGGACGGCCTTAAGGATAAGGACTACAACGTAATCGTGATAGGCGCGACTAACGCGGCCGAAAGCGCCCTCGACCCGGCGCTTCTCAGGCCGGGCAGGTTTGACCGCAAGATCTATATAGACCGGCCGTCTCTTGAAGGCAGGGAAAAGGTATTCGCCTATTATTTAAAGACCATAGAAACCTCTCCCAACATAGACGTGGGAAGGTTAGCCAGAAAATGCGTCTTTAAGACGCCGGCGGACATCCAGAACATAGTAAAGGAAGCGGCGCTCATAGCCACGCGCTCCGGGAAAGATACGGTCACTTATGCGGAGATCACCGAGGCGATCGAAAGAGTCGATATGGGCATAAAGCACAAAAGAAACATGTCCGCGAGAGAAAAACGTATGGTGGCGACGCACGAAAGCGGGCATCTGATCGTGATGTACATACTTCATCCCACCGACGACGTTTTTAAGGCTTCCATCATATCCCGCCGGGAGACACTCGGCATCGTATATTCCCAGCCGAGAGAGGAGTTTTTTACGTCGAACCGCGACAGGATATTGGCGAATATCAAGGTCTCGCTCGGCGGTTATGTGGCCGAAAAGCTGTGGTTCGGGGTGACGTCCGACGGAGTGGCCCTGGATTTTAAACAGGCTATGGAGCAGGCGCACAATATGGTCTGGAAATACGGGATGGGGTCCGACGGGCTTTTGGGGGATTATACGGCCATACCGCCGACGCAGCTTTCCGAGACGACCAAGGAAAGGCTGAACGCCGAGACCGAAAAGATATTCCAGCTGTGCTACGCCGAGGTCGAAGGGCTCTTAAAAAAAGAATCCGGCCTGCTTGACCGCTTTGTCAATGAACTTTTGAGGAAAGAAGAGCTGGAATACGACGAGATAGAGGCTATCTTTAAGGAATACGGCAAGACCCAGCTCGATATGTCAAAACTCGAAATCCGAAAATGACATTTTTAGCCGGGCGCGGAGGGGGTTGAAAAATCATAAACGCCGGTCGAAACATCCTGCTTCTTTCAGCCATATCCTGCATATTTTTCCTGTCCGGATGCGGCGAGTCCACATATCCCGCGGACCGGGTCATCGGTTCCGTTAAAAAACTCTGTAAAGAAGAATACGGCCTTGACGTGGAGGGCCGTATAATAGGGACCACTCTGGGCGTCGCTATCCCCATCGACGGCCTCGTCGGCGATGACTTGAAGCTGGACAAGGACGCCGCCGATAAGATAGAAGACCTGGCGCTGTCCATGCGCCGCGTGATACTGAGCACCGACAGGCCGATAGATTTTTACGTCCTTTGCGCCAGGGACACCGAGATGATCGGCGCCGAATACGTGATGACGGGTTATGCCATGGATATAAAAAGGGTCATACTGAATGATATATCCAGGGGGCAGTATCTCAGCCGGATCCAGAGGGATTTCAGATTGAGTCCCTCTATCCTCGGCGAGCACAAGATAAGGAAACTGTTCGAGGACCTGAGTAAAGGCGTCCCTCATGAATCCGTCCTTATGGACTATGTGAATTTTCCCGTGACTTCCGATAAGGTAAATGAAATATTCTACCCCGCGATCCTGATAGCGGAGCCTTCTAGCATCAGATATGAGATAGCCGATATTGAGTATAAGGAGGTATCGGAAGGCGAGGCGCTCTTCCTGATAAAGGTGAAAGAGCATTATAAGCCGAGGCCCGGAGCAGAGAAGGCCGTGTCTATATTTCCGCCCGGGTTTGACAATGAATATCTGATCCTGGCGAACAGGGCCGATCAGTCAAAGCCTGTCGCGGAGATACTGCCTAAATTTTTGGACCGGGACAACACGGTCCAGCAGAGGTTTATGGACCAGATCTACGCCAGATATGAGGATCTTTCGGCCGTAGACAAAGACGGTCTGCCTTTTAAGGAGATAGAATTCACCGATTTTCTGGCCAGGCAGATCGCGAGGCGCCTGAAGGAGAGGCTTGAATACGAAGAACCGTTTAAGGGCGATTTCGATATCGGTTACGTTAAAGGGGTGTTTGAAGACGGCGCTTTTAAGATAAGCTTTAATGTGCAAGGCGATGAAAGAGAGGTGTTTGCTCAGGCCCTCACGATGTTGAGAGACATAACGCGCCGGTATTGGTTTGAAGATTTCGAATCCGCGGAAGTGACCTCAGCGGCAACCGAAAAAAAAATAGCCTTGACCGGGGAAGAGCTGCGGCGGACCGGTAAGGGCAGTATAGACCCGGGGAGATATCCAAGTTTTGATTAACATGATCAGGGAAAAAATTATTTTCTTTTTTTTTGCGCTTTTTTGTTTCAAACCGTTCAAAATGTGATATAATTTTTTTGTAAGAAATTTTAAAATTTTTTTTTCAAAGAAAATACCGAAAGGAGAGCCGTCCATGAGATTTCAGGGAAAGATACTGATCATCGGCTGCGGATCCGTTTCTCAATGCGCGATACCGCTTGTGCTCAGGCTTATCGATGTCCCGCCGAGAAACGTGACGATCATGGATTTCGTCGACAACCGCGGCCGGGTCAAGGATTCGCTTGAAAAAGGCGTAAATTATGTGATGGAGAGGGTCACCAGCGAGAATTACACCGTGCTTCTGAAAAAATACGTGGGGCCCGGGGACTTGATCATTGATTTGGCCTGGAACATAGACTGCAACGCCATCGTCCAGTGGTGCCGCGACAATCGGGTCCTATACGCCAATACTTCCGTCGAGGAATGGAACCCTTATAGAGATTCCGAGCGCAACGATCCCACTAAATACACTCTTTACTCTAGGCATATGATGCTTCGCGATATGATAACCGGATGGGGGGACAATAGCGGAACCACCGCAATAGTAGATCACGGAGCTAACCCGGGCCTTGTCTCGCATTTCACGAAACACGCCCTTACGGGGATCGCGGAAAAGATTCTCAGGGAGAAATCCGGCGATCCGAGGAAAAAAGAGCTCGAAAAGGCGCTCGGAGACAGGAATTTCGCTAAGCTGGCGCAGCTGGAGGGAGTCAAGGTCATACACATAAGCGAGCGCGATACGCAGATCACCGATAAGCCTAAAGAGGTGGACGAGTTTGTCAACACCTGGAGCATCGAGGGCTTCTTCGAGGAGGGCGTTGCCCCGGCGGAGCTTGGCTGGGGAACGCACGAGTATTATGTGCCGAAGAACGCTTTCTTCCATAAGGTAGGGCCGAGAAACCAGATATGTCTTAGCTCTATCGGGATGAAGACATGGGTGCGCTCGTGGGTCCCGTGCGGCGAGATCACGGGAATGGTCATACGCCACGGAGAGGCGTTCAGCATCTCGGACAGGCTTACCGTCTGGGAGAACGGAGAGGCGGTCTATAGGCCGACCGTCCATTATGCTTACTGCCCTTCGGACGCAGCTATTAATTCGCTGCACGAGCTGGAGATGAGGCAATTTAAAATGCAGGAGAGGCAGAGGATAATGTCGGATGAGATCATAGACGGACGCGACGAACTCGGAGTGCTTTTGATGGGCCATGATTTCAATTCATGGTGGTGCGGGAGCATCCTGGATATACACGAGGCCCGCCGGCTGGTGCCGCATCAGCAGGCCACCACTCTTCAGGTAGCGATATCTGTGGTGGCCGCGGCCGCTTGGATGATCCGGAACCCGAAGCGGGGCTTTCTCCTGCCGGACGACGTGGACCACGAGTTCATCTTGAAGACTTCGATGCCGTTCATAAAACCTTTTGTGTCGCAGCCGGTCGACTGGACGCCGCTTAAGAACATGAACACGAAATTCACGAAGTTCGACATATCGAGGCCGAAAGAAGAAGACGTCTGGCAGTTTACGACATTCCTGGTAGACCAAAAAGAAAGGCTTAACGTATATGACGCCCGAACAAAGCAGCCTCGCGTTAAAACCGCCAAAGCAACAGCAAAAGTCTAAGACAGTAAGCGCTGCCAGCGAAAGCAGCATCATACACGGCGTCGAAAATCTTATACGGGCGATGTTAAAAAGGCACCGCACGCCGTTTATGCTTGTGAAACGCTGCGTCCTCGAAAAGCAATATAACCGGTTTCGCAAGTGCCTGCCCGAGGTCACCCCTTACTATGCCATAAAAGCCAATCCCCATCCGGGCATCATCAAGGCTTTTATCAAGTCGGGCGCGAGCTTTGATGTGGCGAGCGGCGCCGAGATGAAGCATGTATTGTCGCTCGGCGCGTCGCCCGCTAAGATCATATTCGCAAATACGATCAAATCGCCCGAGGACATAGCGTTCGCCCGCAGGCGCAGGGTCCGCCTGATGACATTCGACAACGAGCCGGAATTATACAAACTCGCGAAGGATTATCCCGGCGCGCATGTCCTGATCCGCATAAAGGTGACGAATTCCGGGAGCGTGGTGGAGCTTTCTTTGAAATTCGGGGCGGATGCGGAACACGCCTTCTTCCTTCTGCGCAAGGCAAAGGCCCTGGGACTGGTGCCGATGGGCGTGAGCTTTCACGTGGGTTCGCAGGCGAAGAACGTTGAAAATTATCTCCAGGCCCTCGAGATATCAGCGGGCATATTCAATGAGGCGAAGGAAAACGGACTGCCTCTTAAGATACTGGACATCGGGGGAGGCTTCCCGATCCAGCATTTTGACAATGAGGTGGGGATCAACTTTGAGAGGATGGCCGTCCAGATAAGGCACCAGCTGAAGGCCCTATTCGATAAAAACGTGAGGTTTATCGCTGAACCCGGCCGTTTCCTGGCGGGGCCTGCGGGCGTCCTGGTGACGCAGGTCATAGGCAGGACATTCAGGAACAATAAGAACTATTATTATCTGAATGACGGAATCTATGCGGATTTCTCCGGCATGGTCTTTGACCATTGCCGGTATGAGTTCAAGACGTTACGGCGCGGCCAGACTTTTTTAAGCGCCCTGGCCGGCCCCACGTGCGATTCCTTCGACACTCTTTCCCTGAACGAGGAGATACCGGAACTCTACGTGGGCGATGTGGTCTACGTGAAAAACATAGGGGCATACTCCTCCGCGAGCGCCGTCGCCAACTTCAACGGCTTCCCCCCCGCCAAGATCATCATGGTGTGACCCTGTTGCCGCCGGTGTCGCTATCCTGCTCGCTCCTCACCCGGATGTCTCGGCACTTCCTCGGACATTTCGTCCTCGGTCGGCCAAATTCTGTTGGAATTCGGCACTTCCTCGGACATTTCGTCCTCGGTCGCGAAATGCGCGAGTGAGTGCCGGCGCCAGACGCTGAACGGGCAAGAAAAAATTAATTACATATTGACATAAACGGAATAATCATATATACTTCTATATGGGATAGGAACAGAATCTCAGGCCGCAAGGCACGGCAGGATTCGCCTTGTGGCTTTTTTTACAAATCTTCACCAGTTTCACAGGAGGGGAAATGGAAACAGGAAAGGTTAAGTGGTTCAGTAAGCAAAAAGGTTACGGATTCATTACCCTTGACGCGGGCGGAGATGTGTTCGTCCACCACAGCGCGATAGAAGGCACCGGTTTTAAGACTTTAGAAGAAGGCCAGGAAGTCGAAGTCGAGGTCCAGGACGGGCCCAAGGGCAAGCAGGCCGCAAAAGTAGTGGCAAAGTAGCGGTAAAACGGTAAAGCGATAGATATTTATCGTTAAGAGGTTTCCGTCGATCCGGAGAATCCAATATGGAGGGCTTTTCATGAAAAAGACCTTTCTGTTTTTGTTCGCTGTTTTGTTGTTTTCGGTGATTTTAATAGGTTTAATAGGCCCTGTATCCTTCGCCCAGAATAACGGGGCGAATAAGATCTTAAGGGAAGGTCTCCTGGGTGCCGGCGCCGGCGCGGTAGGAGGCGCGGCCTCCGGTGCTCACGGCGGCGACCTCTGGAAGGGCGCGCTTGCCGGCGCGGGAGTGAATATAGTCGGCGGAGTACTGCTCGATTCGTTATCCGGCGAACAGGTGGGGACGGTGAAGGAAGTCGATTCCATGAGCTCCCAGAGCGCATATAAGGAAGGGTACTCGGAAGGTTTCCAGATGGGTTACAAGCAAGGCTATAAGGAAGGTATAAAAGAGGGCATGGAATAGCGGGGCAGACTATATAAGACTATAATAAGAAGCGCCTGTAAAAAGGCGCTTCTTTTTTTTCTTGCTATTGTAAACTCTGAATGATAAAATAGTTTACAATGGAAGATATCGATATAGACCTGTTGTTAAACGCCCCCTTGCCGCAGCTCATTTCTGCGGCCGATTCCGCCAGAAGGGATTCTCTAGGCAGGCGATTGGAATTATGCAGTATCCTGAACGCCAAGTCGGGGCTGTGCGGCGAGGACTGTAAATTCTGCGCTCAATCATCCCGCCATTCCTGCGAAGTATCCGCATATCCGCTCAAAACTAAAGCTGAGATCCTGAAGGCCGCGGGCCGCGCAAAAGAGGCGGGCGCCGGAAGGTTCGGCATCGTCACAAGCGGGAACCGCCTAAGCCCGAAGGAACTGGATATGGTAGCCGATGCGGTATCCGGGATAAGCTCCGGGACCGGAATTCCGGTATGCGCGTCATTAGGGGCTTTGAACAGGGGTGAGCTCGAAAAGTTGAAAGAGGCGGGGCTCAGCCGGTATCACCATAATATCGAGACCTCGCCGCGATTTTATCCGCGTATCGTCTCCACTCATAGCTTTAAAGAGAGGGTCGATACGGTCGAAGCCGCGAAGGCCGCAGGCCTGGAGGTATGCAGCGGAGGGATAATAGGCATGGGGGAGGGTTGGCAGGACAGGATAGAGATGGCTGCGCTGTTGAAAGAACTCGATGTGGACTCTGTCCCTATCAACATCCTCGTCCCCATCAAAGGCACGCCGCTTGAAGCAATGGATACGATGTCATGCGCCGACGCAGTGAGGTCGATATGCATTTTCAGGCTTATATTAAAGGACAGGACGATAAAGATAGCGGCGGGCAGGGAAAGCGTCTTGAAGGATTTCCAGGCCTTGGGTTTCATGGCGGGAGCGAACGGCATGCTCATCGGAGGATATCTTACCGTCCGGGGGAGAGACATAGAGGATGACCGTAAGCTCGTTGAAGAGATAGAGCGGCTATGGAGCGAATAGAAGGATTTCTAAAGGAGAGAGAAGAGAAAGACCTTTTAAGGGTCTTGACCCCGGCCGATTTCAGGCGCGGCGGCAGAATATTTTTCAGCGGCAGGGAATATCTTGATTTTTCATCGAACGATTATCTCGGGCTTTCGGATCATGCCGGATTGAAGAGCGCCTCAAAAGAGGCGATAGACAGGTTCGGAACGAGCGCGTCGGCATCCCGTCTTTTAAGCGGCGACTTATCGCTTCACCACGAGCTGGAAGAGGCTACGGCGGCCTTCAAGGGTAAAGAGGCTTCTTTAGTATATAATTCGGGCTATCAGGCCAATGTAGGTATAATAAGCGCGCTATGCGGAAAAGGCGACGCGGTATTCTTCGACAGACTGGACCATGCCAGCATAATAGACGGGATACTTCTTTCGGGAGCGGGATCTTTTCGGTTCAGGCACAATGACACAGGCCATCTTAGGGAGCTTTTAGAAAAAAAGAGAAATAGATTCAAGGAAGCCCTTATCGTGACGGAGTCGATATTCAGTATGGACGGAGACAGGTGCCCTCTCAAGGAAGTAGTCGATCTAAAAGAGAGGTACGGTTGCAAACTATTAGTGGACGAAGCCCATGCTACGGGGATATTCGGAAAAAACGGAAGCGGACTCGTAGAAGAAGAAGGCCTGACCGAAAGAGTGGATATGATCATGGGCACTTTCAGCAAGGCGCTGGGGAGCTTCGGCTCATATATCGCATCTTCGGTAAAGATAAGAGATTACCTCGTAAATTCATCGAGAAGCTTTATATACTCTACGGCGCTGCCTCCTTCCGTGATAGCCGCGGATCTGGCCGCTTTACGGATAATAAAGGAAGAACCCCGGCGCAGAAAGGACCTGTTGGAAAACAGCGCTCATCTTCGACGCGCGTTGGGAGAAAAAGGCCTTAAGGTAAAAGGCTCATCGCAGATCATACCTGTGATTATCGGAGAAAGCAATAAGGCCGTCGAGATAAGCAAGGGCCTTCGGGATAGGGGGTATTGGGTCCTGCCGATAAGGCCTCCCACTGTCCCCAAAGGCGGATCGAGATTGAGGTTTTCATTGAGCTTTCACCATAAAAAAGATGTATTGGAGAAGTTCGCCGATGATATATCAGTATGTGGATAGAGGCTATGGGAATACGATAGCTTTGATCCCGGGCTGGGCCAGTGATCATCGCATCTTCAGCTCTTTGGACTTAAGATATAATTATCTTCTCGCGGTCGATTTTTCGCCTTTTGACTTCGAAGAGGGGCTTTTAGGCGCGGTGAGAAGATACGGCTTAGGCAGGATCTCCATACTCGGGCACTCCATGGGCGGATTCGCCGCGTCGGAATTTACCCCCCGGCACCCGGATCTGGTGGATACGCTTTTTCTCGTAAGCGTCAGAAAGAGGTATCCGGCCGGAGGCCTCGCGGAGATAAGAAAGCATCTCAGGAAGAGCAAGAGAGGCTACCTTTACAAATTTTACCGTGCATGCTTCTCGGACGAGGAAGAGATGGCCTGGTTTAAAGAGAATCTTCTCAGGAAATACTGTAAAGAATTGGATCTCAACCGGCTGCTGGATACCCTGGACTATCTGGAGGAATCCGAGATAAGGCCCGAGTCTTTGAGGGGTATAGGGAGATTGACTATAATACACGGCAGGCATGACAGGATCGCGCCCTTAGATGAGGCCGCCGACATAAAGAGCGGCCTTCCTGGGGCCCGTTTCATATGCCTGGACGGCGCGGGCCATATGCCCTTTTTAAAAAAAGGATTTTCCGAGTTCATATGATAGATAAAGACACCGTGAAGAAGAACTTTTCCAGGCATGCCCGTCATTATGACGGTTATTCGGACATCCAGCGCCTCTGTGGCTCGCGGTTGATATCTAAGGTAGATTCCGTCGCCGTATCGGACATCCTGGATATAGGCTGCGGGACAGGCAGCTATACAAAGCTGTTAAGGGAGAGGTTTCCGTCGGCAAGGATAAGGGCCGTGGATCTTTCGCCGGCGATGATAGATGTGGCAAGGGAGAAGTTGCGGGGCGCAAGCGTCGAGCTTGCGGTCGCCGACGGCGAAAAGATAGGCGGCGGGGAGATGTATGACCTTGTAAGCTCTAACGCGAGCTTTCAATGGTTCGAGGACCCGGAGAAGGCTTTGGCCATGTATAAAGGAATGCTTAAACCGGGCGGGATGATACTTTTCTCCGTATTCGGCCCGCTTACATTCGAGGAACTCGACGATTCTATCAAGGAGCTGTCCGGAGGCGGCATCTCGATAGTATCTTCCGCTTTTTTCGGGAAGAAGCGCGTAGAGGAGGTCATGGAGCGCCTTTTTGTTGATATCGAAATAGAAGAGGCGGTATACCGGCAGAAGTACGGTTCTTTACCGGAGCTGCTTCAAAAGATCAAATATACGGGCGCAAGGGGTAACGGCGCTCCGGGGAAGAATCTTTGGACTCCGGGGGCGATGAGCGACCTGGAGCGAATATACAGAAAGGCTTACAAGGACATCGTGGCTACATATCAGGTATTTTTTTGTAAAGGCATAAGGCGATGAGAGGGATCTACGTTACGGGCACGGATACGGGCGCGGGCAAGACTATTGTGTCCGGATTGCTCGGTAGATATATTTCGGAAAAAGGGTATAGCGTTATCACCCAGAAGTGGATACAGACGGGGAGTAAGGGATTCCCGGAAGATATCGATACGCATTTGAGATTGATGGGCAGGCGAAGAAGGGATGTAGCCGGATATTCGGATTATATCTCGAGTTATAATCTCGGATTTCCGTCATCGCCGCATCTGGCGGCGGGACTGGAAGGAAAGAGGATAGAGGCCGGGAAGATCAAAAAAGCCTATAGATACCTCTCAAAGAGGTTCGATTTTATAATAGCCGAGGGCGTAGGAGGCGCTTTGGTGCCTTATGACACATAGAGGCTTGTGATCGACATAGCGAGAGAGCTTAAGATGCGGGCGCTCGTCGTGGCCGATAACAAGCTGGGGGCCATAAACCATACGCTTTTGACGGTGGAGGCCTTGAGGAAAAGAGATATCAAAATGATCGGAATAATCTTCAATGGCACATCCGGAAGAAAAGATGATGCCGTCATGAAAGACAACCCCCGTATAGTCCGGAAATTGACGGGTGAAAATGTATTGGGGGCCCTGCCGCATCTTCACGATAGAGGCAGATTATATAACGCGTTTAAGCCCATAGCTAAAAAGATCATAAAGGCGCTTTAGATGGATAGCTGGATAAAGAGAGACCTCAAGCACGTTTGGCATCCTTATACGCAGATGAAGGATTGCAGGAAGCTGCCCCCCGTTTTAATAGAGAGCGCGAAAGGGTTTAAATTATTCGATAATAAGGGGAGATATTATTACGATACTATATCGAGCTGGTGGTGCAATGTCCACGGCCATAACCATCCCGGGATAAAAAAGGCGGTAAAAAGACAGCTCGACAGGCTCGAGCATGTATTATTCGCCGGATTCACCCATAAACCGGCGATCATGCTTGCGGAAAGACTCGTATCTATCTCGCCGGGAGGCCTCACCAGGGTATTTTTCTCCGATAACGGCTCTACGGCAGTGGAAACGGCGCTCAAGATGTCTCTTCAATATTGGAGTAACGGCGGGAACAGGAGAAAAAACAGGTTCGTCTCTCTCGATCGCGCCTATCACGGCGATACGATAGGCGGCATGAGCGTGAGCGGAGTCGATCTCTTCAACGAAAGATTCAGCCCGCTTTTCCGCCCCTCTTATAAGGTCCCGTCGCCGTACTGTTACCGCTGCCCCATGAATAAGGAAAGGCCGGCGTGCGGGCTTGAATGCGTCAGGCCGCTTGAGAAATTGTTAAGAGATCTGAGCGGCGGGATAGCGGCGATGATATTGGAGCCCATGATCCTCGCCGCGGGCGGGATGATCGTGTATCCCGTTGAATACCTTAAGAAGGCGAGGGAACTTACTGCCAAATACGGCGTCCACTTGATACTGGATGAGGTGGCGACCGGTTTCGGCAGGACGGGAAAGATGTTCGCGGGCGAACACGCGGATGCGCGGCCGGATTTTATGTGCATATCTAAAGGCATCACGGCAGGTTATATGCCGCTCGCCGCTACGCTGACAACGGATAAGGTCTATAGCGCCTTTTACGATGATCATGAAAAGAGAAAGACGTTTTACCACGGCCATACGTATACCGCCAACCCCATCGCCTGCGCCGCGGCTCTGGCCAGCCTGGATATCTTTAAGGAGGAAGATACCCTGAGAAAAATAAGGGATGTCATACCGTTTTTTCACCGCAAGCTCGACACCTTCAGGGACCTGTCTCTCGTAGGCGACGTAAGATATATAGGGATGATAGGAGCTCTTGAGCTCGTAAGCGACAAGAGAAAGAAGAAGCCGTTCGGCTTCAAAGAGAGGATAGGGGTAAGGATCTACAGGGAGGGACTTAAGAGAAACATTATCCTGAGGCCGCTCGGAGACGTCATTTATCTATATCTGCCGTTATGCGCGAAAAGAAAAGAAATTGATTATGTGCTTGAGGAGACTTATGCTATAATCAATGGGGAGGTGGTCTAGATGTTTAATCTGGGTATGGGTGAACTCCTTATAATACTTCTGATAATCTTGCTTCTGTTCGGCGCGTCGCGCCTTCCTGAGATTGCCAGGGCGCTAGGCAAGTCCGTAAAGGAATTCAAGAAGGCCGGCAGAGAGATGAAGGAAGGGATAGAAGACGCTGTGGAAGATAAGAAGGACAAAAGCTGATATCCGTTCATGGCAGATAAAACACTTACTTTAGTCGAGCACCTGGAAGAGCTTAGAAGCAGGATCATCAAGACCCTTATTTTTATAATAATAGCCTCATGCGGCCTTTATGCCTTCGTAGACAGAATCATGCCGGGCCTGGTCCGGCCGGTGGGAAGGCTGGTCTTCATAGCCCCGCAGGAGGCTTTTATCTCGAGGATAAAGATAGCTTTTTTCGGGGGCCTTTTTTTATCGGCCCCTTTTATACTTTTTCAGGCATGGAGGTTCGTATCCTCCGGCCTGAAGCCGGAAGAATGTAAGTACGCGCTGATATTCGGCCCGCTTTCCGCCGCTTTTTTCTATTTAGGCGCTTCGTTCGGATATTTTGTGGTCGTCCCCATAGGCTTAAAATTCCTTCTGGGCTTCGCAAGCGACCTGATGGAGCCGATGATCGCGGTGAGCAAATATATATCTTTTGTCGGAGTGCTGAGCCTGTCTTCCGGCGTCATCTTCGAACTGCCTCTCGTGAGCTTATTTCTGACAAAGATAGGATTGGTCACGCCCCGGTTCTTATCAGCCGGAAGGAGACACGCGGTAGTGCTCGTATTCATAATCGCGGCCATACTTACGCCGCCGGATATCATCACGCAATGCCTGATGGCGGTACCGCTTATGATCATATATGAGATAAGCATAGTCTTTTCAAAAATGGCGTACAGGAGACAGGGAGGATCTTAACCGCAACAGGCTTTCAGCAGGCGCCTCATTCAAATTATGGAAGCATCTGCAGGCAGAGGTATATTACATGTGGCAGGCCACCGAGAGCGGGGCGGATTGGATAAACACCAATATACTCGGCAGTCAAATAAAGATAGCATTTTAATGGACGGCGTAATATACGAAGCTAGGCAGAGAATGGAATTCGAGCGCTATGAGGGTATTTGTAAGCGCTGCGGAGAGTGCTGCGGTTCGGCCGACGGAGACCCCTGCGCCAATTTGAGGCTGGACCTGGCTACGGGAAAGTATTATTGCAGTACTTACGACAGCCGCCTGGGCCCTCAGAAGACCGTGAGCGGCGCCGTATTTACGTGCGTGCCGATCAGAGGCATTATAAGGCAGGGCCTTCTAAGGCCGGACTGCGCTTATAACAAAACAGGCGGTTAAAAGCCCTCCCCCAGGGGCAGAACATGGAGGATAGTTCATGAAGATAGATGAGATCAGGATAGCGGATTTAAAGCCTGAGCGGTTTATCGAAGAGAAATCAAGAGAGATAGCTTCTACGGTCGGCAGCGGCACCGCTGTCAACGCGCTGTCAGGGGGAGTGGATTCGTCGGCCGTAACGATGCTGGCGCACAAGGCGCTGGGAAAGAACCTCAAGACATATTTCATAGAAAACGGATTGATGAGGCAGGGCGAACCCCAGAGGGTCGTATCGATCTTTCGGGGGATGGGCGTGCCGGTCGAGATGGTCGATTCCAAACGGGAGTTTTTCAGCGCCTTAAAGGGTGTGACCGACCCGGAAGAGAAGAGAGAGGCCATCACCCAGACGTTTTATAAAGAGGTCTTCGGCAAGATAGTAAAAAAGAGCGGGTCGAAATTCCTCCTTCACGGAACGAATCTGACGGATGTGGAAGAGACTATCGCCGGCGTCAAGAGGCAGCATAATATTTTAGAGCAGCTCGGCATAGATACGCAGGAACGGTACGGATATAAGGTATTGGAGCCTTTGGTCCAGCTGAGAAAGACGGCGGTAAGGAAAGTGGCTGAGGTCCTGGGGCTGCCCGAAGAGATATATAACAGGCCTCCTTTTCCCGGGCCGGCTCTTTCGGCCAGGGTAATAGGAGAGGTGACTCCCGAGAGGATAGAGACGGTGAGGAAGGCGACGGCGATAGTCGAAGATGAGCTTGAAGGCACGGGCGCTTTTCAATATCTGGCGATCCTTCACCAGGACAGAGTGACGGGAGTAAGAAACGGGAAAAGGGATTTCGGCCTGCAGATAGAAGTAAGGTGCTGGGAGAGTAAAGACGCTGTCATAGCGTCCCCCACCAGACTTTCTTTTGATATTCTTGAGAGCGTCGCGGACAGGATCACCGAAGAGGTCCCGGGCGTGGTAAGCGTCACATATAACGTGACGAAGAAGCCGCCTTCGACGATCGAGGCCGTCTAAGGTAGACTATGGCAATGGTGGGGCGGAGAGGCCGTTGATATATTTCAGGATCCAGGCCGTGATCATCCTTGCCGTCGGGGTATTTTTAGTAAGGTTATAGATATAAGAGCAGAAATGCAGACTTTGGCGTTAGCAATAGTCGCAATATTCAGTCTCGCAGGCCTCGCGGCCATATTTTTTACGACATTCGGCACGCTGATCATACTTATAGGAGCCGTATTATACGCTCTATTGACATCCTTTACTATCATCACACCGAAGACGCTAACAGCCCTTCTTGTCCTATACGTGATAGGGGAGACGTTCGAATACCTTTTTATCATATTGGGAGCGAAGAAGTTCGGGGCCTCAAATAAGGCCATAGTAGGCGCGCTCGCAGGCGGGATCGTCGGCGCGATTGCCGGCACTGCGTTTTTCGGGATAGGCCTTATAGTGGGGACATTTGCGGGAATATTCCTCGGCGCGTTTCTGGTGGAGGTCGCTTCAAAAAGAGACATCGTGCAGTCGCTTAAGGCGGGCGCCGGTGGCGTTTTGGGAAGGATCGGCTCTATCGCGGCGAAAGTCATCATCGCCGCGTTTATGCTTTATATTATGTTCCGTAGGATACTATGAAGGGACGCGCCCCCCCGGGGTGTACAAAAATTTTATAATCCCCCAAGGGCGCGGCCCAGACAAAGTTAACCCCCCCCCG
>CAZYBX010000002.1:22072-24332 GCA_964645565.1 uncultured Planctomycetia bacterium
GGCTAACTTAATAAGCGCCGTTTTTTTGTTTTTTTTTTTTTTCCTTTTTATACTTTGTTGGGCCGCGCCACTGGGGTTTTAACAAAATTTTGATCATCCCCGAGTGGCGCGTCCCTTACAATGTTACCCCCGCAGCTGTTTTTCTGCGTCGATGACGCCGCGGTTGATAAGCCTGATGCAATTACGCATTTTATCTTTTAAAGCCGGCGAAGCGTGCGTGTCGAGGATCTCCCTCATAATCTGGATCGCCATCCTGAAGTAGCGTATTATCTCTCCTTCGTCCGCGTCGGTATGGCGCAGGATCCTGTCGAATTCTTCACCTTTCATCCACGCCTCCAGGCACGGCGAAAGATAATAGTAATAATTCTTGCTCAACGGCAGTATCTTGAGCTTTTTCTCTATCGTCTGGATACGCCTTACGATGTTATTCGTCTCGTCGCACATATCCTTGACCCTTTTTTGGAGGCGGGGCCTCGCGGTTCCCTTTCTGGGCTCGAATACCAGGGCAAGACACAGGAGCCCTATTTCCAGCTCGGAAAGCTTTTCCAGCATGCCGTCTTCATAAAGCTCGCTGAGAGATAGTTCGTATCCGTAGACCTTGCTCGCGAAGTCGCCCTTCCCGGTAATAGCGTCTTCTTTTATATAACCCAGGTCTTTTAATATCCTGACTTTTGTGCGGAGCTGCTCCAGCGCTCTCTCGCGGTTCTTTTCTTTTTCCTGGAAATGATGGAAGGAAAAGGGGTATATGTCATAAAGCCTGTCTCCGTATTTTCCGTACAGATTCAGTATGGTCGCATAAGATGCGTTGAATCTGGAATTCACCTTCTCGGGCCGCCCGTATATTATCCTGTTCAGGTCGTGGAATGTTATATAATGCGGGTTGACTCTCGAGTACACGAACCCCTCTAAGTCTATACCGCGTCTTCCGGCCCTGCCCGCCATCTGGTAGAAATCGCGCGTCTTCAGGGGGCCGAAATATCTGCCGTGATATTTTCTGAGCTCGTCGAATACGACGGTGCGGGCCGGCATGTTTATCCCCAGGGCGAACGTCTCCGTGGTAAATATGACTTTTATGAGCCTGCTCGTGAAGAGCCGCTCCACCACCTCCTTTAACGTGGGGAACATACCGGCATGGTGGTACGCGATGCCTTTTTCGATCAGCGGGAGAATGGAGAGGGAGCTCTTCTCGCCCGCAATGTCGAACCTCCCGCACAGCTCGTCAAAAAGAGCCCTTATCTTATCCCGCTCTTCGGTGTTGAGGAAGTTGAAACTGGAGACTTCCTCGGCGAGATATTCACACCTCCTCCGGCCGAATGAAAAATATATGCAGGGGAGCCTGTCGCTTTTCTCGAGCTGTCTTATTAAAGCGGAAGGCCTGTTGGGCTTGATATGGGGGGCTCCGTGGCGCCCTTTACCGCGGTAGCCCCCATAGCGGTACTGATCACTGTTTTTATAACCTATCTTTTTCACCAGATTCATGCTGTCCACTATTTCGCCCTGGCATTGATAGAAAAAGTGGAGCGGCACGGGCCTATTGTCCTCTTTCACTATTTTTATAGGCTTTTTATGGACAGACCTGATCCATTGGGCGAATTCATCGATATTCGGTATGGTGGCGGATAGAGCCAGCATCTCC
This sequence comes from uncultured Planctomycetia bacterium, assembly GCA_964645565.1. GTDB lineage: Bacteria > Omnitrophota > Gorgyraeia > JAHIPI01 > JAHIPI01 > BS750m-G14. The sequence goes on from CAZYBX010000002.1 coordinate 23,709, forward strand.
ATATGTTCCGGCAGGAATATCAGGGATTCCTCCCATACAGTCCCGCGCTCATAGTCGTCGAGATAGTGTATCTCGTCGAATATTATCCATGAGTAGTCATCCAGCCCGCTTTCCTTCTCGAGCAGCTTGTTGCGGAATATCTCCGTCGTCATGATAAGGATGGGCGCGGACGGGTTTATGGTCACGTCCCCGGTCAGGATGCCGATCTTGTCGCCGTATATTTCCTTGAAATCGCGGAATTTCTGATTGGAGAGCGCTTTTACGGGAGCGGTATATATCGCGTTCTTGTTCTTCGCCAGGCAGTCGGTGATCACGTATTCGGCGATCGCGGTCTTGCCCGCGCCGGTCGGCGCCGAGACTATAACGGAATAGCCGCATTTTATGTAATCGATGGCTTTTTGCTGGAACGGGTCGTAGATCATGCTGGTGATATTATAAGCCATATTGGTGTGTTTCTGCAACAAAGATTATGGTATAATTTGTTTATAAAAAAAGGAAGGTCCTATGAAGACGTATTTAGATTGTGTGCCTTGTTTTTTCAAGCAGGCGATCGAGGCGGCGAGGTTTGCGGGAGCGGACCGCAAGACGCAGAGAAAGATACTGAACAAGATAGCCAAGGCCATG
>CAZYBX010000003.1:0-6311 GCA_964645565.1 uncultured Planctomycetia bacterium
TCTTATGGATACTGACGGCGGCCTCTATCACCATAAATATAAAGTCAATGGGAAAGAATATACTTATCTAAAAATGTGCTTTACGAGTTATTCCCCGCCCCTTCTTAAATCTGTAATCGGGATATTGGAAGATCTTGGATTAGGGCCCAAGAATACAGTGAAGAATAGGGTGTATTTATATAGTATAAATCAAATAGATAGGTATTTTAGATATGTGGGGAGCAGTAACCCAAGGTATTTTAATATATACAAAAATTTTGTAACTCCTTGTAAATAAAGAAGTTAAGGAGAGGTCACACAGAGGCCTAGTGTAGCGGTTTGCTAAACCGCCGTACTGCCAAAAGGCGGTACCGTGGGTTCAAATCCCACCCTCTCCGCCATTCTTGAAAAGGAAGAGATAATGTCGTACGTAGTTTTTGCAAGAAAATGGAGGCCTAAAGACTTTGACGGGATATTGGGCCAGGACCATATCATTACCACCCTTAAGAACGCGATCTCGGGCGGCAGGGTGGCGCACGCGTATATCTTCACGGGCCCCCGCGGCATCGGCAAGACTTCTGTCGCGAGGATACTCGCCAAGGGCCTCAATTGCGAGAAAGGCCCCACCGCCTCGCCCTGTCATAAATGCGCTTCCTGCTCGGACATATCTTCCGGCACGAGCATGGATGTCATCGAGATCGACGGCGCCTCCAATAACAGCGTAGATCAGATACGCGAGCTCAGGGAAAACATCAAGTTCATGCCCTCATACGGTAAATACAAAGTATACATCATAGATGAGGTCCACATGCTGAGCATAGGCGCCTTTAACGCGCTGCTTAAGACGTTGGAAGAGCCTCCGAAGCACGCCAAGTTCATCTTCGCCACCACCAATCCGGAGAAGGTGCCGGCAACGGTCCTTTCGAGATGCCAGAGATTCGACTTCAGGAGGATCCCCCTCAAATTGATAGTCTCTAAGCTGGAGAAGATCATCAAGGCCGAAAAATTGGACGTGTCCGAAGAGGCCGTATTCTCGATCGCCAAGGCGTCCGACGGGAGCCTGAGGGACTCCGAAAGCATCCTGGACCAGCTGACGTCTTTTTGCGAAAAGGAGATAAGCCGGGAAGACGTGGCGTCTGTCTTGGGCATAATAGAGGAAGACAAGCTCGCCGATATGGTCGGGAAACTCGCGAAAAAAGACGCGCAGGGCCTTCTTAGGGACGTAGATGAGTTGATAGCGGCTGGCAAGGATATATCGCAGCTCCTCGCGGGTCTTATGGGTTATTTGAGGAACCTGATGGTCTTGAAGGTTTCGCCGCAGCTATCGTCGGTGATCGATCTTCCGGATGACCATATCGCGAGGCTGAAAGACCAGACGAGGCTTTTTAAAATAGACGAGCTTCTTTACATGTTTTATACCGCCTCTACTACGGCTAACGCCGTAAAGCGCTCCGAAGTGGCGCGTTTTATACTGGAGGCTTCGCTGATAAAATTATCGCTTCGCGCCGATATGATGCCGCTGGCCGAGGTCGTGGATAAGGTGACGCGGCTTGGGTCTAATGTGGGTAAGTATGTCCCTCCGGAGCCGGCCTTTGAGCCGAAACAGAATAGAGATGACGCGCCCGGCGACCGGCAGCAGGCGCCCGCCGCCGAAGACAAAAAGATCCCGGAACGTAATAACGGCATAACGCTTGATCTGGATTCGGTAAAGAAGGCTTGGCCGAAAGTCCTGCACTCGATAAAGGGCAAAAAGATCTCTGTGGCGTCATTCCTCCTTGAAGGCGAACTCGCGGGAGTCAAGGGCTCCGTAGTCACGCTGGGTTTTGCCAAGAGGTTCAATTTTCACAGAGAGGCCCTGGAGAGCACGAATAACAAGAAGCTTATCGAGGAGACGATGTCGGATATTTTAGGGCAAAGGATATCCGTCGATTTTACGACCCTGAAAGAAACTAAGCAGGACCCCGGGATGCCCGGCCCCGCCCCGGAGACCGATGAAGATATGGAGCGCGAGGCCAAAAAGGACGCCTTCGATGAGCCCATAATCCAGTCCGCCATCGACATCTTTGACGGCAGAATAGTAAAAGGAGAGTTTCCGGCGCAATGAGCAAGTTGAGTTATGCCCGCTCCATGCAAGGCCTCATCAGAGAATTCTCGAAGATGCCGGGCATCGGCACGAAGACCGCCGAGAGGCTCGCCTTTTACGTCCTCAAAATGCCGCAGGAAGAGGTCGAGCGCCTTTCCCGCTCCATCCTGAGCGTCAAATCGTCCATACGTTTTTGCGGCATCTGCAACAATCTGAGCGAAGGAGATATCTGCCTGATATGCCAGAACGAGGGCAGGGACAGGAGCTTATTGTGCGTCGTCGAGGAGCCGAACGATGTATCGGCGATAGAGAAGATCGGCAAGTTCAACGGAGTCTATCATGTCCTGCTGGGCCGCCTTTCGCCCTTAGAAGGCATAGGCCCGGAGGCGCTTAAGATAAAGGAGCTGGTAGAACGGACTAAAGGCGGCAAGATAAAGGAGGTGATAATAGCCACTAACTCCGATACGGAGGGTGAGACTACGGCGCTTTACATCGCGAAATTGCTGAGGCCTTACCGCCTTAAGATAACGCGGCTGGCTCACGGCATTCCGGTCGGAAGCGATCTGAAGTACGCCGACCAGGCTACATTGATGAAAGCGATAGAAGGCCGCGTGGAAATTTAATTTGACTTAGAATAGCTTTTTTGTTAATATGTTCACATTCTTGTTTATAAAGTACCCGGGAGGTGGGAGATGATGGAATCTGTCAAGAAGGCATTTGCGTTAAGCGTAAAGGCTTTAAAGCTTTTTTATGTCATAGTAGCTTTCAATATCATAGCGAATATCGTCAATCTGATGACGGTGCCGGCGCCCGCGGACGAGATGACCGCCGGAAAATCGTTTTTTGTCATAATCCTGACCGTTGTGATCTCGCTCGCGGCAGTTTTTATCGCTTCGGGATCGCTCGCGTATATCAGGGACCTCATTAAGACGGGTTCCGCGCAACTGGCGTCCTTCGCCGTTAACGGAAAGAAGTATTTTTTGAGGCTCCTCGGAGTCACTGTTTTGATCATGCTGGCCTTTTTGATATTGGGAGCAGCCCTTGTCTTTATAACGAACCTTATGCCGGCCGCGCTGCGGGTCGTCATGAGGATATTGATGATATTCGTGTTCATCGCCGCCGCCGTTCTGTTCGTAATGCCGGCTTATGCCCTTGTCGGCGGCGACCTCGGGGTGATAGCGGCCCTCAAGAAAGGCCTTGAGGTCGGCAGTAAGAATTTCCTGAAGATACTGGTCATGGCCCTCGTCCTGTTTTTGATCGCCATCGTCATAACGGTAGTGGCGTCTTTCATAACCGGCATAGTTTCGCTCATACTGAGACCGCTCGCGGGCTACATAGCGGCTATTGTCATGGCTGTAACCAGCGCCGTTTTGGCGGTCCTCGTAAACCTGACCTATATGGATTTTTATTTAAAATCGGCTTGACGGAAATAGAGCGGATGAACGATCTGATAGAAGTAAGATGGCACGGCAGGGGCGGACAGGGGGCGAAAAGCGCGGCGCAGTTTCTGGCGGAAGCGGCCCTGGATTCCGGTAAATTTATCCAGTCTTTTCCCGAATACGGACCGGAGCGAGCGGGGGCCCCGATCCAGGCATATACGAGAATAAGCGATCAGGCTATCAATATACATTCGGGCGTGACCAACCCCGAAATAGTTGTCGTAATAGACTCCACCTTGCTTTCCCCTAAAGTGCTGGAAGGTCTACCTGAAGACGGAGTCCTCATCGTCAACTCCCCCGAATCTCCTAAAGACGTAAGAAAAAGCCTGGGATACGAAGGCGGCAAGGTAGCTTCGGTGGATGCCACGAAGATCGCCCTTGAGACGGTTAAGATCCCCATGCCCAACACCCCTATGCTGGGCGCTCTTTTAAAGGTGAGGCCTATTGTCCCGATGGAGGCGCTGGAGGGGAAGATAAGGAAGAAATTCTTAAAGAAGATCGGCGAAGAAAAGACGAACGCGAACCTGGAAGCCATAAAAAGGGCCTATAATGAGGTCAAGGTAGATGGGTAAAATGGCCGCGCCGAAGACCCCAAAAGAGTCAAAAAAGAAGATTCAGAAGGCCCCGGAGAAGAAGGGCTGGAAGGATATCCCTATCGGCGGTCTTATAGCGAGGGGCGGCACCGCGAAGGAATATAAGACAGGGGAATGGCGGACATTTATCCCGGTCAAGGACGAGGAGAAATGTATAAATTGCATGATCTGCTGGGTCTATTGTCCGGATTCCTGTATTATGGCGAAAGACGGAAAGATGACGGGGTTCAACCTGGAATATTGTAAAGGCTGCGGCATATGCGCGTCGGTATGCCCCGTTAAATGCATAAAGATGCAGAAAGAGGAGAAGTAAATTGGCGAGGCCCGGATTGGTCCCTTTTACCGGAGACGAGGTAGCCGCATACGCTATGAAGCAGGTCGAGCCTGATGTCGTGGCGGCCTATCCCATCACGCCGCAGACAGAGATTGTGATGAATTTCTCGCAGTATGTCGCCGACGGCAAGGTCTCCACGGAGATGATACCGGTCGAATCCGAGCACAGCGCCATGAGCGCCTGCGTCGGGGCGGCTTCCGCCGGCGCGCGGACCATGACCGCGACTTCGGCAAACGGCCTCGCGCTGATGTGGGAGATACTTTACATAGCGGCTTCTACGCGCCTGCCTATAGTAATGCCCGTTGTAAATAGGGCCCTGTCCGCTCCGATAAACATACACTGCGACCATTCCGATACTATGGGAGCCAGGGATTCCGGATGGATACAGATCTACTGCGAAAACGCGCAGGAAATATATGAGAGCATCATACTTGCCGTAAAGATCGGGGAGCATCCCGATATACAGCTTCCGGTCATGGTATGCCAGGACGGCTTCATAACGAGCCATGCTGTGGAGGGGGTGGAGCTCTTCGAGGACAAAGCCGTCAAGGATTTTATCGGAGAGTATAGGCCGCGGTTCTCGCTTCTGGATGTCGATAATCCGATAACGGTCGGGCCGCTCGATCTGCAGGATTTCTATTTCGAGCATAAAAGGCAGCAGTCCGAGGGTATGACGAATGCCCTGAAGACCATCCCCGCCGTATTAAAGGGATTCGAGGATGCTTTTGGGAAAAGACATAATCTCGTCGATGAATACAGGCTTGACGATGCCGAAGTGGCGGTATGCGTGTTGAGTTCGACCGCCGGCACGACAAAAGGAGTCGTAGATGCGCTCAGAGCCAAAGGGCTTAAAGCCGGGCTCCTTAAGCCGCGTTTTTTCAGGCCGTTCCCGCGCGAGGCGATCGTGAAGAGACTCTCGCGTTTAAAGGCGGTGGCTGTCCTCGATAGAAGCGAATCCTTCTCCGGGCAGGGCGGGCCTTTATTTTCGGAGATAAAAGCGGCTTTATATGAGGAAAAAGATCATCCTCCTGTATCGAACTATATCTATGGACTCGGCGGGAGGGATGTGTTCCAGAGTGATATCGAGAGAGTTTATGCGGAACTACTTGAGACCGCAAAGACGGGTAAAATAAAAGAGAAGGTCCAATTCCTCGGAGTCAGGGAGTAATGGCGAATCTTAAAGAACTTTCAAAAACCGCGCCTGAGAGGCTTTCATCCGGCCATAGACTTTGTTCCGGATGCGGCGCATCTATAGTAGTCAGGCAGGTCCTTATGGGCACAAAAGACCCTGTCGTCGTCGGCGCAGCTACCGGCTGTCTTGAGGTGGCCACTACTATTTATCCCTACACCGCATGGGAGGTCCCGTTCATACATAACGCCTTTGAGAACGTAGCGGCCACCATAAGCGGGGTCGAAACGGCTTACAGGGCCCTTAAAAAGAAGGGCAAGATCGATAAAGAGATCAAATTTGTCGCGTTCGGGGGAGACGGCGGGACATATGATATAGGACTTCAATCGCTGTCCGGCGCGCTGGAAAGAGGGCATAGATTCGTATATGTCTGTTATGACAATCAGGCATACATGAATACCGGGATACAGCGGTCGGGCGCTACGCCTAAAGGGGCATCCACTACGACTGCGCCTTCAGGCAAGGCAAGTTACGGGAAGATACAGCGCCGGAAGAACCTTACGGCGATCGTCGCCGCGCATAATATACCTTACGTCGCGACGGGATCGGTTTCGCACTGGAACGATCTGATCACTAAAGCGGAGAAGGCCTTTAACGCCGACGGCCCGGCATTCCTGAATGTTATATCGCTCTGCCACAGAGGCTGGAGGTATCCGCAGGAACAGGGTATAGAGATATCCAGATTAGCCGTTGA
>CAZYBX010000003.1:6321-14295 GCA_964645565.1 uncultured Planctomycetia bacterium
CGCTTTCATCACCGCTTTCGCTCCGTGCCCGCGTGGATGGCGTATCAAGAACGAGGAGTCGATAGAGATCTCCCGCCTTGCCGTTGATACGTGTTTCTGGCCTCTCTATGAGATAGTAAACGGGAAGCTGAAGATAAATTACAGGCCTAAGAATAAATTACCCGTCACCGAATGGCTTAAAAGGCAGGGCAGGTTCAGCCATCTGAAAAAAGAGGAATATGCCCCTGTCGTCGACGAGATCCAGAGGGAGATCGACGAAGATTGGGGGAACTTGATAAAGAGAGAAGCCTTGGACCAGGCCCCGCAAGAGAAGAAATAATTCCTGTAACTATTTAAAGAGGCGGAGGAGGCAGAAGGCGAGGAGGGCCAGTATGGCTCCCCACGATATCGTTATGAATATGTAACCGGCCGCGGTCATATCTTTTTCTTCCTCTTTTTCCACGCTATTTTTACGAGTATAGAGAGGGAGATAAACAGCGTTATCAGGAATATCCTGGTACCTAAGACGTAAGGTATGTCACCGGCCGGCACGCCCTTCATCAATATTACCGGCATCCCGTCCTTTATCAGCCATGATACGAGTATTATCAAAAGAAACGCCGGCGTGATATATTTCATGATAAAACGGTAGACCCTCGGCACGGCGAGGTCCGCTCCGTGATGTATCTCATCCCACGCCTTATCCATGCCGAAGACCCAGGTGAAAAGTATCGTCTCGACCGTCGCGAAGAGCACGAGGCAGAATGTCCCGCCCCAGAAATCGAGTTCGTTCACCACACCCTTGCTTAAAAGAAATATCACCGGCTGGCAGCATATAAACGCCACTACCCCGAATATCCTGACCGCTTTTTCCCTGCTCAGATCGAATTCGTCTTCGAGAAAGGCTATCGCGGGCTGGGCCAGCGAAACGGACGAAGTGATCCCCGCCAGAAAAAGCAGAAGAAACCACGCCGCGCCGAAGAACGCCCCGAACATTATCTTCTGGAATATTATAGGCATAGTCACAAAACTTAAGTTGAAGGCGCCGCTCGCCGCCACCTCTTTTATTCCCGCGGGGCCGAAGAAGACGAAGGCCGCCGGTATGATTATACTGCCGCCCAGGATGACTTCGACGAATTCGTTGGTGCTTACGGCCGACAGGCCGGATAAGACGACGTCGTCCCCCTTCTTGAGATAACTCGCGTAAGTCAGGATCACTCCGATGCCTACGCTTAGCGTGAAAAACATCTGTCCCGCCGCGGCCAGCCACACCTTAGGCTGAGTGAGGACGGAAAAATCCGGATTCCAGAGAAAACCCATCCCGTTCGATACGTTCCAGCCCGGCCTCGCCGGATTCGGGATACCCAATGTGAGGACGCGCGCCATCATTATCAGCCCCAGTATGAAGAGCAGGGGCATCGCGATCTTGCAGAGTTTTTCTATGCCGCCGCGTATCCCGTAGTATATGACCGTTATATTTGCGATGAATGTGATCAGAAAGAAAAAATACGCGGGGGCCATGCCGGAAAAGAAGCTGTTTTTTTCCAGGCCCTGATAAGCCCCTAAGAAGCCCTGCATCGCGGCCTGGTCTTCGATGCCTTTATAACTTCCCAGTATGGAAAAAACGCTATAGCCGAGGGTCCATGATTCTATGTAGGTATAGTATATAAATATGACGAGCGGGCCGAATATTCCTATGACGCCGAAATATTTTATGAACCTGTTCTTTTCCCACATCGTATGGAAGATACCCGGCGCCGTGCCGTGCTCGAATCCGCCCCCGTACCTTCCGAGCGCCCATTCTATCCACATAAGCGGTATGCCGAGCAGCACGAGCGATACAAAATAGGGGATCATGAACGCTCCGCCGCCGTTACTCGCCGCCTGGACAGGGAACCTCAAAAAATTGCCCAAACCGACCGCGCTGCCCGCCACGGCCATGATGATGCCTAAGCGGGAGCCCCAGGATTGGCGCGCTTTAGCCATAACGTTCCTTTTTCACAGTGCAGTCAAAAGACTTGTTTTTCAGGGGTTTTTTAACTATAATATAATATACACGCGGATATCGAATATTTCAAGTCAAACGATATCCTTTTAAGGAGGCCGGATATGAAGGCAAAAGGAGTAATATTTTTGGCTGTGCTAGGCGCGGTCTGCGCCGTAAGCCCGTTTTATTGCCTTGCCCAGGAAACGCCGGTAGACGTAGTGGACGCGAATCCTGAAGATGTGGCGGCGTTGATAGAAGAGGCGAAGGGCTATATCGAGGAAGGTAATCAGGAGGGCGCCGAAGTGACTCTTGACCTTGCCTACGAATTGGCCGAAGCCATAGGGGATTATGACATGCTTATGGAAATAGGCGACCTTTACGCGCGGGTGGACCCGTCCATGAAAGATAAAGCCATAGAAGCGTGGAACGCCGCCGGTCGCTGCAAGACTCAGGAATAGCTATTTAAAAATTGTTCTAAAAATATCGATGACCTCGGGAGGGATATCTCCGGGCAGGGACTCCTGAGCCCCGGCGCCTTTTTCAATCGATTGTATGACGTTTATGACGGTGTCGATAGCCATCATGCCTATGGCCCTTTTGGCGATCGGGCCGAGCGCCCACTGGACCTTTCCTCCGAGAGTCCCCTTCTGCTTGAAGTCCAAAACCACGTTCCCGCTCTGGTTGGTGAGATAAAGAGTCATCTTTTTTACGCTTGTCTCGAGGAACGGTATACTGCTTTTTTCCGGATTGACCTCCAGGCCCAGGTCCATAAGCTCCATCGTGTAGTTGCCGTCGACGGCCCCGTTCACGCACTTTACGTCCGAAGCCATGTTGAAACTCCCGCCGGTCACGATAAAGGGCGTGTATCCGGCGAGGTAGGGCTTAAGCGCCGCAAGCGAGATATCGTAAGCGTTAAACTTCCAATTGTAAGAGGTCTTTTCCCCCGCCGGGTAGATATCGATATCGCCTTTTATCCTGCTGCCGGGCCTTTTCGCTATATTGCACGAGCCGTCGAAGCTTATCTTGCTGTAATTTCCCATAGCGGGATCGTATTGCATCGAGACGATTCCGTTTATGGGGACAAAATCGACCCTGTGGCTTTTTTCAACGCCGATAAAATTATCTATTAGATAGACCGCGCCGTTATTTATCTTTATCGACCTGGGCAGTATTACCTGCGATTTAGAGCCGTCTTCCTCCGCGACTGCTTCTTCCATAAAACCGAACCCCTTTTTCTCCTCAAGGACTGCCTGCAGGTTCTTTTTCCGGAATTCCTCAAAATTCCATTTGCCGTTGCCGGAGCGCTCGACGTAAAATACAGGATCGGTTATATCCACGTTGCTTATATTAAGGTTCAATTTTGGTTTGTTTGTTATGCTGATGTCCATGTCGATAGAGACGGCCTCCATGATGTATTCGCTGGAAAAGCCTTTGGGGTTTTTTACCTTGATCTCCTCGAGGTTTAACGTGCCGGCCGCCTCGTCATACCTTACGTTGGCTAAGGCCACGCCGGGCAGGGGAAACGATCTCAAGATCATGTCAATAGCGTACTTCTTGATGTTTGAACGGAACAGGTACGCCGATACCGCGAGAAACGCGAATAATATGACAAAAACTATTAGGATCCTTTTTAACATGTCCCCTCCTTAATAGACTCAAGTTGTAGAGTGTCCCTAAGTGGCACGTCCCTAAGTGGCACGTCCCCAAGTGGCACGTCCCTAAAAGGGCGCCATATTAGTCCTAAACCTCCGGGCAATCCACCCTATAATTATACATCCAAACCCGCGATTATAAAAGATATAATATTTTAATTTTTCATTTGCATTATGTCATTTATGAGTGTAATATAGGATATAATATTATTGGGAAAGGAGGTGAAATATGATGAAGAGACTGACACTTGTAGCAATCTTCTTGGTGGCCGTGTTTATATGCTCCACGACGTTTGCCGCTACAACAGATGAATTAATGACTGGCATGGGAAAGAAATTAATGAGAGGAGTCGTAAATATTTTAACCGGTTGGGTAGAGCTGCCCATGCAGATCCTTAAGGGTGTTCAGGGCAAACTTCCGGGCGCCGAAGACAATCCGGTAGTGGGTACTGTTGTCGGATTATTCAAAGGCGTAGGGTATGCCGTGGGAAGGACCGCGTGGGGAGGCGTAGAGCTCGTAGGATTCTGGGCCGCCAATCCGGCGGATAACGTAGGTATCGGCATTCCTCTGGATGCGGAATACGCATGGGAGGAAGGCGAACCCTATGATTGCTTTGATCCAAGCTTACAGGAAGCCGCTTTGAAACCCATGGGGCAGAAATTACTGAGAGGTCTGGAAAACGGGCTTCTGGGATTCGTTGAACTTCCCGGACAGATCGCGAAGGGAGCCACGGAAAAGGCGCCGGACCTCGGCATTATCAAAGGGCTGTGGTACTGGTACAGCCGCGAGGTGTACGGCTTAGGCGACCTGGTATCTCTGATACTTCCGATGTCGGAAGACAACCCAGGCGTAGCATTCGATCAAGAATATCCTTGGGACGCCCTTGTAGGCGTACTTGAGGAATAATATCAGGAAATAAAGCACGGCGGCAGGCGCCTCATAAGAAGAGTGTCTGCCGTCGCTTTATTAATAGGTATACGCATGAAAGCGTTTTTTATAGGGCTGCTGTTTCTCTTATTTGCGATGTTGATGATGGGATTGGGGGTCCTGCTCTGGCCCCTCCTGGTGGTATTGGGCCTGGCCCTCCGCCTGGCGTTGTTTGTCTTATTGACGGTATTCGCGATATGGCTGATGGGCAAACTGATAATCGCGGTCTGGGAATCGCTGCGCTCAAAAAATGAATCTAAATGAATAAGAGCGGATTTTTTATAATCGTCGTTTCGGCATTATTGTTTTTTGAGGCATCCGCGCATTGCCAGAGCGATGCTCTGGATGCGCCCTTGAGAAACGTTGCCATAGAAGTGGAGTTTAAGGAATCCGGGAGAGAGATCGTAAAGGCCGGTCCCATCGGCCCCTTCGAAAGAAGAAAAAGTTCCGAATACGTTAAACAGTACATAGTTGTGTCCGACGGCTTGACGGGCACCATAAGAGTGGGAGAGGACATACCGTACGTCGAATATTATTCAAGGTATCTCTTCGATCACGGATACATCGAATCATACCGGACTACCTTCAGGGAAGTAGGCACAAAGCTCGCCGTTACGCCCAGGATAAGGGGCAATAGTATCGAGGTGTCGCTTACTCCGCAGATCAGCTATCTGAAAGAAGGCGATAGACAGGTGATAAGCGTGACGGAATTGACGACCAGCGTCATAGTGGCAAACGGCCGGTCCGTGAGCATAGGCGGACTGATCAAGGACCGGGAGTTCGAAGGCTGCTTCCTTAAGACCAATAGCGGATCGAGCCTTGACATAGTCCTCACCCCAAGCATACAATAAAATAAGTTTAAAAATTTAAAGATGGCGCGAATAAGGTACGAGATAGACCCGCATAACAGGCTCGTGGCCCGTGAGACCGGAGAAAAGAGCGAGGTATCCGGGTTCCGTCATGTCATAGACGGCAGATTTAAAATCGGCAAAGGCAATACTCTCGAATATCATGTAAAAGCCGCCTCAGGCGGCGCGGCGGCGCCACATCAATTGCGCTTAAGGGGAGACTGGTCGCTTACCGACAGGCACGCCCTGAGACTCACTCTCAATAAATGGGGACGGCAGACCTTCGGCGATGAACTCACCTTGCGGGGCGAGGTTATAAAAGCGGATTCAGGCTCCCTGTCTTTCGCGATGATACAGAGGACGAAAGAAGGCGCCCTTTCCACTTACATATTGAAGCTCGAGGGAAAATGGCAGGCCGATAAGCGCAACCGCCTCACATTCAGAGCGAAAAAAGAGAAGGCCGGATATGACGTCCTGACGTTTGACGGTATCTGGGAACTGGACCGCAGGCATAAGATCGTTTACAGTTACGAAGCGGGCTCCGGCGGGCGCGCGGAAAAGCGTTCTTTGGTATTGGACGGCTTCTGGGATTTCTCCGGGAAAGGCGTCATCACTTATTATCTGGATCTAAAAGGCGGATCCCGCTTTGACTTCAGGATAGGGAAGGGAATAGCGAAAAAGGATTCTATAATATTCGAAGTCGGAATTGGGGTATCGCGGAAAGAAAGACCTGTCAGCAAGAACCTGATATTTTACGGCAAGTGGAGGATCCGCAGCGGAACAGGGCTTGCCTTTGAACTGGAATACGGGGATGGCAGTTTTTCCGATCTTAAATTTGAGGCTGAAGCGAGATTAGCGGGTAATGCCGGCATGAAATTTGCCCTGCGAAGCGAGACCGGCCGGGACCTCGGGATCGAGCTCACGCTGTCCCGGTCCATGCTTAAAGGCTGCGGCGAGTCGTTCATCCGGCTGCTCCGCTCGTCGAAGGAGCGCGCCGTATACATCGGCTCGGGTTTTACCTGGTAATGCAAGTGTCTATGAGCCATTAGCCACCAACCATAATACTCGTTTCGTTGTTGAAAAAGAAGACCATTGCGGGTATAATAAAAAACCGAGGGAGATAATGCCAATGATGAGAATAGCGGGTTTAGCGTTGATCGTTTTGCTGCTTACGACACCGGCGCGCGCCGATCTCAAGACGCTGATGGAACTGGGAAAAAGTCAGGGTGAGATCGCCAAAGCCCTGAAAGAAGAGACGGACAGCTATAACAGGGTCAAGGAAGCTATAGATTCGGGCAAGCTCAAAGAGGGCGAAACGGCCGAAAATATCCGGAAGAAGTTCGGCGAACCCGTCATAGACGTGTTCGACGAAAAAAGGGGCTCGGTCAAATGGCTTTACATGCCTGCCACGTCTACCCATTTTGAAGGGGAGAAGCTCTATCTTTTTATAGGCGAAGACAGCCTGCTGGTAGGATGGCAGCTGGTGAACCAACCTCAATAACAAATCCCTATCTGACTTTTTGAAATATTAACTATCGTAACATATTTATTTACAATATGTTACAGCATGGTATCATACAATGATTGATATACGGACCCCGCCTCTTTTATTTAAGTAATAATTGTGGTATACTTTATAAAGGAGAGTACAAAGGGGGAATTTTTTTCTCCACTAATTTAACGCGTTTTACAATATGCGTACAAAGAGGGCAGGGTTATGTGGTGGAGGCGTAAGGAGAAAAAGATCGGACAGATCCTCGTAGATGCCGAGGTGATCACCGAAGAGCAGCTCGAGCGCGCCCTGAGGATACAGAAGAAGAACGGGGCTCTTCTGGGGAAGATACTTGTGGACCTGGGTTACGTGGACGAAGACGAGCTGATAACCTTCATCGCCGAGCAATACAGGGTGCCCTGCGTTTCTTTGGATAGATATGAATTTAGCAAAGGACTCCTAGAGATCCTTCCGGAAGACGCGGCCAGGACATACGGAGTGGTCCCGCTTGACGTGATCGGCGATATATTGACCGTCGGCATAGCCGATGTGCCGGATGAGAGGGCATTCAAGCGGTTGGAAGAACTTACGGGATATAAGGTCCAGGTCATGCTCGTCACCACCAGGGATTTTAACCAGTTTATGCGGAAGATCGGCAACGTGTTTGCAGAAAGACGCGAGACCGCCGGTATTACCGAAGACGAAAGCCGTATAAGGACGCCGCGTAATGCTGGTATCGACAGGAGGAGGTTCCCGAGGTTCGAAAAAGAGCTTAAGATCAGGTATGAATTCGGAGACGAATACCACATAGATTCGACGATAAATATAAGTCAGGGCGGGTTATTGATCAGATCAAAGTGCCCGATACCGATCAATTCGCATATTGTCTTACGCCTGGAATTGCCGGATCCGCATAAAGACGTGATCATAGTCTCAAAGATAGCCTGGAGCAGGCACATCGAGGAAGGCAATGTCTATCTTGTGGGCGTCTCATTCATCAGTATGGATTCTTCGGACCGCGCGCGGTTGTCGGAATTTATCAGGATTCTTTCCAGCGAGACGGCGGGACAAAATCTCCGTACTTAGCC
>CAZYBX010000003.1:14305-23966 GCA_964645565.1 uncultured Planctomycetia bacterium
GCGTCTTCTAATCTCTTTTTCTGCTCTTGAAGCGTCTTGAAAAGAAGGGGCGGCGTGTCCGCCGCTTCTTTTTTATATAACGAGACGATCCTGTCGGTCTTGGATATGTTTTGAGGTATCCTTAACTCGAAGTGAATATTATAATCGCCTTCCGAATAGTCCTTGCCGAGGATTTCCTTAAAGAGCTTTTTCAGATCTCCGTATTTGGGGAAATATCCGATAGGGGTCTTTAAGGCGCCTACGTCGCCGTTTACCCGCAGTTCCATCCATTTGACCCATACGCGCTTGTCCTGCATTCCTGAAAGGTATCCGCCGTCCTTACCCTTGAGAAAATAGTTCACAAAAAATATGGCCGGCGGCTTATTCAGGCCCTCAGCTATTCTCAGGTTATCTTCGATATAACGGCCTATCGTGATAGATAGGAAATCGAGGTTGGACATGGGGTTGAATGTCCTGACGCCTTCTTTTCCGAGCGTCGCCGAAGTGGTCTCGGACTCCAATGTCGCGCCCATCGTCAATATGCCGTGATTCCAGTCAAAGGACTCTTTCAAAGGCACGGATGTATCGGAGTCCCTCCCGCCGTAGACTATGCCTTTTACCTCCACCCCGTCCGGATTATCCAGATTGATGTCGCAGTTTTTTAACTCCTTGATCCGGATCGTATATCTTGCGTTGCTGTGGGAGTGCGATATGTCACGGCCGCCGGCGTCTTTTTTACCCTTATGCCACTCTCCGGAATAGTTGACGCCCTTAGCCGGTATCTCCCTTCCGTCGCCCTGCCAGTAGGGCGTGCCGTCTTTTATCAGGATGTTGGAGAATATCGCTTCCCCGGGCGTAGTCAGGGCCTCCCATATCAAAGGATCGTTTTCAAGGCTGACGTCTTTGATGATGCCGAATATGCCGCGCTCTACGTTGACCGCGCGTATCCTGCCTCCCGTGTTCCTCAGATAAGCTATATCGTCCCCGACTATGCTTTCGCCTTCGAGCATGGCCGTCGATGTCTTGCCGCAGGCGCTCGGGAACGCGCCGGTAAGGTATGTGGCCCGGCCGCCTGGCCCGTGGACGCCCATTACGAGCATGTGTTCGGTGAGCCACCCTTCCCTTGAGGCCTTTTGGATGGCCAGGCGCATCGCCAGCTTTTTGAGGCCTATAGTGTTTCCTCCGTACTGGGTGTTTGTGCTGTATACGGCGTTATCCTTGAGGTCTATATATACCCTGCGCTTATCCGTATTTTTACTTACGCCGTTTTCAATGACACCGGCGGAATGGACGAATTTAAAGAACCCGCCGCCCCCGCCGATTTTTTTAAATTGCTCGTAACCGCTTCTGTAAAGGATGCCTTCCGAATGGGCTACATAAGCCGAGTCGGTGATCTGAACGGCCGAGATCGAGAATTTTGAACCTGTCGGGCCCAGACAGAAGAAGCAGATGAAGACCTCCTTGCCCTCCATTATGTTCTCGAGATATCCGTGTATCTCTTTTAAACCCGCCTCTCTTTCAATAGTGTTTATGCCGCCCCCCAGGCTCAAACCGGGCGGAAGAAGTATCTTTGTGTTGCCTTTATCCCTTGCCTGGTCGTTGTAGCCGTCAAAGTGGGCGGTATGCCCTTTTATCGCGAGCCTGTGCTCCTCGCCGTTTTCTATAGCCTTGTCCCTTATATATTCGCTGTCCCGGGGAGAATCCGTCCGCACGAAGACCGAAGCGGGATTACATATGTCCGCATAACGGGCCACGAACTCGTGCATGGCCGGGTTATTAAGGGCGATCAGGGCATCGTAGCTCTTTTTACCGCATTTTGCTTTCAGGATGTTCATCGTTTTTTCCATATATATGGCTTCCCCGGGTTTCGGGGGTGTAGATTATCATAAATCGCTTGTAATGTCAATCCCAAAAAATGCTTGCAGACACCCTTCTTTAAAGGTATAATTAGAAGCAATTATCGATATATTCGGGTTTCGAAAGAGGGATGGGTTTATGTTAAAGAAAGTAATGATCGGCGTCTTCATCGCGGCCTTTCTTTTTGCTTGTCATGCTCCGCTATATGCCTATTGGATATGGACTCCCAAGACAGGCACGTTCGTCAATCCGGCATACGCCGTTAAGGATACGCCCGAGGCGCAGTTAGACTGGGCTATGGGCTTTTATGAATCCGGCGAAAACAAAAGGGCCGTATCCGAATTTGAGAAGTTGATAGAATATTACCCCAATTCCATACAAGCGCCCCTGGCCCAATATTATATAGGCCGCTCATATGAGGAGATGGAGGATTATTATGAGGCGTTTCTGGCGTATCAGAAGACGATAGATAAATATCCTTACAGCGAAAGGGTGGATGAGATAATAGAGCGGCAGTATAAGATCGGCGGGATGTTTCTTGAGGGGCAGAAGGCCAAGATAATGGGCATGAATATCCTGCCCGCTACGGATAAGGCTGTAGAGATCTTCACGCAGGTGGTCAAGAACGCCCCTTACGGAAGATATGCCGATATAGCCCAGTACAAACTCGGCGAGGCCCACAAAAAGCAGGAGTTCTACGAAGAGGCTGTACTGGCGTTTCAGAAGGTTATAGACGATTATCCCAATAGCCCGCTTGTGGAAGAGGCCAAATATCAGATAGCGCTGTGCACTTATCATGTTTCCCGCGACCCGTATTACGATCAGGAGTTCACCGACAGGGCTATTGAGGAATATGAAAACATCATGGATAAGACCGAAGACGAAGAGCTCACTAAAGAGGCCAGGGAGACCCTGGTGCGGCTGCGGGAAAAGAAGGCTAAGAGCGCGTTTCAAACGGCTAAATTTTATGAAAAGACCGGACATTACAAAAGCGCTGTTATCTATTACGAGGAGATCGTAGAAAAGTACGGGGATACTACGGTCGCCGGAGACGCCCGGCAAAAGATCGCGGAACTACGGGACAAGACAGGGGAGAGCGGAGGATAGGATGATACCTGCATCGCGAAGATTGTTTTTTTATGCCTTAATCGTGTTTATTTCGTCCATACTGCCCGGATGCGGCTATATGACCGGAAGCCTGCTGCCGTCCGAGATAAAGACTATATATGTGGACAATTTCAAGAACTCCATCGGCATAGACCATGAAGTCACCGACGCCATGAGGTATACCCTTTACAGGCCGGGGCTCGAGAACGACGTGACCAACGCGATAGTGGACCGCTTTATTTTTGACGGCAACCTCAAGATAGCGAATAGGGAGGCCGCCGACCTGGTCCTTACCGGCGAGCTTATCGAATACAGGCAGGACGCCTTAAGATACGATAGCGATGATAATGTGGAAGAGTACCGCGTCGAGGTCATAGTGAACACCCAGCTTAAGGATAGAGCGAAGGACGAATTGATGTGGGAGGAAGCCGGTTTCGTGGGAGAGTCCACATATATGACAACGGGGCGTTTTGTCGTCTCGGAAGACACGGCGCGGGAAGACGCCCTCCAGGACCTGGCCAGGCGCATCGTGGAGCGGACAATCGAAGGCTGGTGATCTACTTAGCGATTTCAGATGCGATGTTTTGTAAAGCGAGCTTACAAAACATCGTATATGAAATCGTTAGCTTGATTCTTTAAGAATGCATAAAGATGCCGAGAATATTTCCGATATATCTCTTCACCGGGGATGACGAGCTCCTGAAGAGGGAAGCAGTAGACAAGTTGAAAAAGGCCTTGCTCGGAAGAGACAAAAGCGAGGCCTTAAATTTTCACGTCTATGACGCCGGAAAGAGCGATATAAAAGAGGTCATGGATGCGCTTAGAAGCGCCCCCTTTATATCGGAGAAGAGGCTGGTGGTCATCAATAATGTGGATGCGGCCGACCATAAGACGGGGATAGCGATAAAAAAGTACGCCGAGAATCCGTCAAAAAGCGCCTGCCTGGTCCTGGAATCGTCCAGGACGGAGCAAAAAGGGGCTTTTTATGAGGATATCAAAAGGCACGCGAGGGAGGTGCCTTTTTTGGTGCCGAAAGGAGACCGCATAACAGAATGGGTGCAGAAAGAATTCAGGGCGACGGGCAAGATGATACATCGCCCGGCCGCGCAGCTATTAAAGGAGCTCAAGAAGGACGATATAAACGGCTTGAGGAACGAGATCAACAAGCTTTCGGCGTATGCGGGAAGGCGAAGCGTGATAACGAGAGAGGACGTGGAGTTATTGGCAGGCAGCTCGCCGAGCCGCGGGGTCTTTGAATTTGTCCACGCCCTCAGTAAAAGAGACGCAAAGTCGGCGCTGGCTATATCCGGAGAGCTCTCAAGGACAAAAAAGAGCGTCCCGGAGATCCTGGGCATGATCGGCTGGCAGTTCAGGAGGATAAAGAAGGCCCGGGAGCTCCTGAGGAAAGGGGCATCCGCGAGAAGCGCCAGCGCCAAATGCAAAATACCGCCTTTCTTCATAGAGCGTTTTATGAAGGAGATAAAGTCTTTTTCCGCGGAGGAATTAGACAGGAATATAGATCACCTTCTGGACGCGGATCACAGTATTAAAAGAGGTCAGGCAAGACCCCAGGACGCCCTGGAACTGCTTATTGTGAGGGTATGCGGGAGCAGCGACAAATGACGCTATTTGATGCGGTTGATGCGCCTGGACAGGCGGGAGATCTTTCGTGAGGCTGTTTTTTTGTGGATGATGCCTTTCGCGGACGCTTTCATATACCGGGAGCTTAAGACCTTAAGGTACTGCGATGCCTCGGCTTTTTTATTTTCCGCTATAAGGCTCTCCAGTTTTTTCGCCCTGGTCCTGAGTTCGGATTGGACGGCTTCGTTGCGCTTCCGTTTTTTTACGTCGGATCTTATGGCTTTGTAAGCCGCTCTTAAAGTCGGCACTGCCTGCTCCTTTGTCTGTTAAGTTACGGAGTCTAAGAATACCAAAATTTGCCGGGATTGTCAATACCAAATTACGAAAAATGACGAGCGAGAAGGGAATAGCGAAATCGGCGGCGATAGTCAGTTTCGGCACGATGGTAAGCCGTGTGCTTGGGTTTGTCCGGGATATCTTTATAGCCTTTTTCTTCGGGACCGGCACGGTGGCCCAGGCCTTTTTCATGGCTTTCACGGTACCGAACCTGTTGAGGCAGCTGGTGGCCGAAGGCGCCGTCAATACGGTCATAGTCCCCGTCCTTACCGAGTATAAGGCGACCAGGGACAGGGCCGAGTTCTTCAATTTCGCCAACGTCCTCTTCAATCAATTTGTCGCGGTCCTTTTGCTCATTACCACGGCGGGGATCATTTTGGCGCCTGTCTTGATAAGGATAATAGCGCCGGGCTTCATCTCCGATCCCGTCAAATTCGCGTTGACCATCGACCTCACCCGGATCCTCTTTCCTTATATTTTACTTGTGGGGCTTACGGCTTATTGCGCCGGTGTCTTGAATACATTCAGGCATTTTGCGGCCCCGGCCTTCGGAAGCGCGGTCTGGAACGCTACGATCATAATCGTAATGCTCGTCTTCTTCAAGACCTTTGAGGTATCGCATCTTGTGATAGCGGTATTATTCGGCGGTGCGATGCAGTTATTGCTTCAGGTGTTTCCGATGTTAAATAAGGGGCCGTTCTTTGACATAAGGGCAGGGTTGGCGCATGAAGGGTCCGGGAAGATCGGACGGCTGCTTATGCCGAGGGTGATGGGCGCGGGGGTGTACCAATTGAACGTCATAGTGGACCGGATGCTCGCTTCTCTGCAGCTCATCGTAGGCAAAGGCGCTGTCGCGGCGTTATATTACGGAAACCGCCTTTTTCAGCTTCCGCTGGCGTTATTCGGCATAGCGATCGCTACGGCGGCGCTGCCGGCCATGTCCTCTCTGGCGGTGGGTAAGGACGTCAAGAAGCTCGGCGAATCGATCTCTTTTTCGATGAGAAACATGTTTTTCCTGAGTCTCCCCGCGTCGTTAGGCCTGATGGTCCTTTCAAGGCCGATCATAAAGGTGATATTCGAACGCGGAGAATTCACCGCTTATGCTACCGACGTAACTTCATCAGCCCTGTTTTTTTATTCGATAGGGCTTGTGGCATACGGCGGGGTCAGGATACTGGTCTCCGTTTTTTACGCGATGCAGGATACGCTGACTCCGGTAAAAACAGCCTTTTTAGCGTTGATAGTGAACATAGCGCTGAACCTTATTTTAATGGTGCCGCTTAAGGCGGGCGGGCTTGCGCTGGCTACCTCTATAGCCGGGTTCGTGAATCTCCTGATCCTGGCCGGCTTATTACGAAAAAGGATCGGCCTGTTTCAATGGAAAGAGATAGGACATTCCCTTGCCAGGATCTCCGCCGCTTCGGCCGTCATGGCTTCGGTCTCGTATATCCTTATGAAGGCCTTGCCCTGGCATGGCGGAGTAAAGGACGCCGCTATGCTCGGCGTAATAATCCTGGCGAGCGCGCTTGCCTATCTTTTTGCCTGTATTGTCTTTAAAGTCCGCGAGATGAGGATGGCCTTTTCATGGATAAGGAAAAGATAAAATATATCCCCGACCTCCCCGGTGTCTATATGATGAAAGATAAAGCCGGGGCTGTCTTATACGTGGGGAAAGCAGGTTCGCTGAAAAAGAGGGTCTCCTCGTACTTTCAGAGCGGCGCCGGCCTGTCGCACAGGATAAGGCTTATGGTGAGGAAGGCAGCCGATATATCCTATATCGTGACCGGCTCCGAGGCTGAGGCGCTGATAGCGGAATCGGCATATATAAAAAGACTTAAGCCGCGCTATAACGTCTCCCTCAAGGACGATAAGTCCTACCCCTCTCTTAAGCTGACGGTGAACGAGGATTTTCCCCGCGTCATGTTGACCCGAGACCTTCGCGATGACGGCGCGCTCTATTACGGGCCTTATACCGATGTCAGGCTTCTCAGAAAAGCGCTCGGCATAATGAAAAAGATATTCGCCTTGAGGACATGCGGAAGGTTGCCGAAAAAAGTCTGCCTGAATTACCACATAGGGCAGTGCTATGGGCCCTGTATAGGGGCCGTAAGTAAAGAGGCGTACGGCGATATCGTCAGGGAACTGAAGCTCTTTCTGGAGGGCAAGAGGGACGAGTTAATAGTGGAATTGTCGAAAAAGATGCGCGAGGCCGCGGAAGGCAAGGATTATGAAAAGGCCGCCGTGTTGAGGGACAGGATCACCGCGCTGAGCGTGGTCCCCAGGGGGAGGAGGGCTAAACCTTATGACGAGGTGACCGCCCTCAAATTCATCTTGGGGCTGAAGAGGGTCCCGAGTAAGATAGAGGCCTTCGACGTGTCCGATACCGGCGGCACGGAAGCCGTGGGGTCCATGATAACTTTTATCGACGGCCGGCCCCGCAAAGACGAGTACAGGAAGTTCAAGATCCGCGATGTGCGCGGCATCGATGACTACAGGATGATGAAGGAGATAGTAAGAAGAAGGTATGAAAGGGTAAGATCGGAAAAACTGCCCTGCCCGGACCTCATCATCATAGACGGAGGAAAGGGGCACCTGAGCGCGGCCGCTTCCGTCCTGGAAGAGCTGGGTTTCGGACGGCTGGAGGTTATAGGAATAGCCAAGAGATTCGAGCATATCTACTTAAAGGGCAGAAAAGAGCCTGTGATATTCTCGCGCCATTCGTCGGTATTGCATCTTGTCCAGCGGCTGCGGGACGAAGCGCACAGATTCGCGATAACCTACCACCGGAAATTGCTCGGCAGGAGATTGAGCAGATCGGCGCTGGATGATATAAAAGGCATAGGAGAGAGGCGGAAGAAGCTCCTGCTCAATAAGTTCGGATCCGCCGAGAATATCAGGAAGGCCGGCATCGAAGGGCTTTCCTCGCTGAGAGGCATAGATAGAAGCACGGCCCGCAGGATAATCGAAGCGCTTTCCCATTGAGATCGGGAGGCGTTTCCAATATAATATACATAGGCGGTAATTATCATGATAGAAGACCTAAAAAATAAGGTCAAAGAAATAGAAAATAAACTGGCGCAGCTTAAGGGCTATCTCCGCATCGATGAAAAATCATCCGTCATAAAAGAGGTGGAGGCGGAGATATCCAAGCCTGATTTCTGGACCGATTCCAAAAGGGCCGAAAAGCTTATCGCCGAATTAAAATCGGCCAAAGCCGTGCACGAGCCTTACTCCAGGCTTTTCAGGGAGTGCGATGAGTTGAGGGAGCTTCTGGATATAGCCGAGGGGGAGGACATGGAGACCGCGGCGGAACTGAAAGGCGATATCGACAGGCTCGAGAAGGGCGTGAACGCCCTTGAGTTCAGAAGCCTCCTGAGCGGAGAGGACGATAAGTCGAACGCGATCTTCAGTATTAACGCCGGAGCGGGCGGGACCGAATCCTGCGATTGGGCGAGCATGCTTTTAAGGATGTACAATAAATGGTCCGAGAAGAAGGGGTATAAGTTATCCATCATCGATATGCTGCCCGGCGAGGAAGCCGGGATAAAGAACATGACGGCTATCATAAGGGGGGAATACGCGTACGGTTATTTGAAAGCGGAGAACGGCGTGCACCGCCTGGTCAGGATATCGCCTTTCGACGCCAACAAGAGGAGGCATACGTCGTTTGCCTCAGTCGACGTGATACCCGAGGTGAGCGACAAGATCGATATAAAGATAGACGAGTCCGATCTGAGGATAGACACGTACAGGTCGAGCGGCGCGGGAGGGCAGCATGTAAACGTGACCGACTCGGCCGTCCGCATAACGCATATACCCACGAACATCGTGGTCCAATGCCAGAACGAGCGCTCGCAGCACAAGAACAAGGCGACGGCCATGAAGATCCTGAAGGCCCGGCTTTATGATGTCGAGAGAGAAAAGAAGATGAAGGAGATCGAAAGACAGTATTCCGAGAAGAAGGAGATCGCGTGGGGAAGCCAGATAAGGTCTTATGTGATGCATCCATATTCCATGGTCAAGGACCATAGGACCGATTTCGAGACCTCGAACACGCATGCGGTGATGGACGGGGACCTGGACGGCTTCATAGAGGCGTATTTGAGGAAAAAGGCGGGGGAAGGGAAGTAGGCCGTAATGTTTAAAATATTCGGGACGGAGAGCCAGAGGATACTTAAGCAGTTCGAGCCCTTGCTCGCGAAGGTCAACGCGCTGGAGCCCGCCGTCGGCAGATGTTCCGGCGAGGAACTGCGCGCCAAGACGGATATGTTTAAGAAGCACGTCCGTGAGAGGCTTGCCGGGCGCGCGGAGGAGATAGGATCCCTCGAGCGGCGCTGCGCGGAAGTGGCGTCTCCGGACGAAAAGGATAAGGTGAAGGAAAAATTAAAATCGCTGCGGGACGAGGCCTTTGAAGAGATACTTCCGGAAGCGTTCGCCGTCGTGAGAGAGGCGGCGAAGCGGACGATAAACATGAGGCATTTCGACGTGCAGATCCTGGGCGGCGCCGCCCTTCACAGAGGTATGATAGCCGAGATGACGACCGGAGAGGGGAAGACCCTTGTCGCAACGCTGCCGCTTTATCTCAACGCGCTCGCGGGACGGGGCGCGCATCTTGTGACCGTTAACGACTATCTGGCGCAGAGGGACAGGAACTGGATGGGCCCGGTCTATGAATCCCTGGGGCTTACGGTCGGCGTCATACAGCACGATATGGACGACGAGGCGCGAAAAGAGGCCTACAGGTGCGATATCACCTACGGGACGAACAACGAGTTCGGATTCGATTATCTGCGCGACAACA
>CAZYBX010000004.1:0-22865 GCA_964645565.1 uncultured Planctomycetia bacterium
ACTCGAGCTCGAGAAGAAGATTGAGGAGCTGAGGAAGCTTTCTTCTACCGAGAAGATGAACCTCTCCGGAGAGATAAAGAAGCTCGAGGAAAAGCTCGAGAAACTGAAGAGGGACGTGTACGAAAACCTTACCCCCTGGCAGCGCGTGCAGATAGCCCGGTATCCCCGGAGGCCTTACACGCTGGATTACATAAATCTGATGATGACTGATTTCGTGGAGCTGCACGGAGACCGCGGTTTCGGCGACGATAAGGCGATAATCGCGGGCTTTGCCAAGATGAACGGAGACAAGCTGTGCGTAGTGGGCCACCAGAAGGGCAGGGATACCAAGGAGAACCTGGAGAGGAATTTCGGCAGCGCGCACCCCGAGGGTTATAGAAAAGCTATAAGGGTGATGAAGCTCGCCGAAAAATTCGGGCTTCCCATACTCTGTCTTATAGATACTCCGGGCGCCTACCCGGGCATAGGGGCCGAGGAGAGAGGCCAGGCCGGCGCTATAGCTTATAACCTGATGGAGATGGCGGTCCTGGAAGCGCCCATAGTGATAATAGTGATAGGCGAAGGGGGCTCGGGCGGGGCGCTGGGCATAGGCGTAGGCGACAGGATCTGCGTCCTGGAAAACGCCTATTATTCCGTTATATCCCCCGAAGGCTGCGCCTCGATACTCTGGCGCGACAGGACAAAGGCGTCTCAGGCGGCCGAGGTCTTGAAGCTTACGGCGAACGATCTCTACGAATTCGGCATAATAGACGATATCATAAAAGAGCCGCTCGGCGGCGCCCATAGGGACCCCGCGATGACGGCCAACAATATCAGGAAGAAGACGCTGAAGTATTTCGAAGAGCTCTCCGGGCTTTCCAAAAAAGAGCTTCTGGAGAAGAGATACGAAAAATTCAGGAACATCGGAATTTTCTCTGAAGGCGAACAGTCCCAATGAATCCGACGGAAAAGATTACGAAAAAACTTGCAATTCCGAGCGATATAAGCTATATTAAGAAACTGAGCAAGGATATATTGTCTCATCTCGAGCGTTTGCAGGTAGATAAATCCATCCAGTTCGATATAAGGCTTTCCTTCGAGGAAGCGCTCAGGAACGCCATAGAGCACGGCAACGATTATAAGAAGGACCTGCCGGTAGCCGTATTCTACGAAGTCGGCGGCGGCAGGATAGAGATAGAGATCGAGGACCAGGGCAAAGGCTTCGATCCGAAGGATGTGGGAGACCCCAGGGACGAACAGAACATCATGAAGGAAGGCGGAAGGGGCGTGTTCCTGATACACAAATTGATGGATAAAGTCAGCTATAATAAAAGAGGCAATAAGATAAGGATGACCAAATTTTTCCAATCGGGTAGCGGAGGATGAGATGCAGATCAAGGTCGAAGACAAAAACGGCATCAAGGTGTGTTCCGCCGAAGGCGATATAGATATAAATACCTCGCCCCAGGTCAAAAAGACTTTTGATAAACTGGTGCAGTCAAAGAGCGAGAAGGTGGTGATAAACCTCGAGCGGGTCGCGTATATAGACAGCTCGGGCCTGGCGACCCTTGTGGAGGTCCTGAAGAATTTTAAGAAGATAGGCGGCCGGCTGAAATTATGCAACTTGCCGGGCAAGGTCAAGAGCCTGTTCGAGATCACGAAGCTCGAGAAGCTTTTTGATATAAAGGATACGGAGGAAGAAGCGGTCCAAACTTTTTAACAAGGTATTTATGGCGAACATATTGGAGAATATAGGCGGAGGGGTGATCGGCACGGGCCAGCGCATAGTAAGCGTACTGGCCCTTTTTGTCGATACGCTCTATTGGCTCTTTGTGGGGCCCTTTAAGAAAAAAGCGGCGAAGAGAGAGGGCATATTCGAGCAGATGCTTTTCGTGGGAGTGAGATCGGTCCTTATAGTGTTTTTCGTCGCGCTCTTCACGGGGATCGTCATAGCCATGCAGACGGCGCCTCAGCTGGATTCACTCGGCGCGGTCATCTACGTGGCCGGGCTCGTCGCGGTATCCATAACCAGGGAATTGGGGCCGGTGCTTACGGGATTGGTCATCGCGGGAAGGGTAGGGGCGGCGTTCGCGGCGGAACTCGGCACCATGAAGGTGACGGAGCAGGTGGAGGCCCTGGAAAGCATGGCGCTTAATCCGGTCAGGTTTTTAGTGGTCCCGCGTTTTCTCGCGTTGATAATAATGCTTCCCTGCTTGACCGTCTTTGCCGACGCCGTAGGGATCTTCGGCGGTTATCTGATAGGCGTGTTCAATCTCAACATAAACTCCGCGCTGTACGTCGACACCACCTTCCGGTTCCTCACGACAAAGGACGTCATGACGGGCGTCATAAAAAGCGTAGTATTCGGCGCGATCATCGCGCTGATAGGGTGTTATTACGGACTGAACACGCGCGGCGGCGCGGAAGGCGTCGGAAAATCGACGACTACCAGCATAGTCTCCAGCTTTATACTTATAATCCTTGCTGATTGTATCTTGACGGCCGTATTCTTCTTTTCGGATATGTAAAGGGAGGCGGGAACGGCGGGATAACAAAGGTATATAACAATGGGCGAAGTCATAATAGATATAAAGAACGTGTGTAAGAAATTCGGCAGCAGGCAGATACTGTCCGGCGTGGATCTGCAGGTGTATAAGGGCGAAACGCTTGTCATAATGGGGGGCTCAGGCTGCGGCAAGAGCACGCTTTTACGCCATATGACAGGTGCCATAAAGCCGGATTCGGGCAGCGTGTTCATGAGAGGCAAGGATATGGCGACGCTCGACGAAGACGGCCTGGACAATCTTAGAAAAAAATTCGGGATGCTGTTCCAATCAGCCGCGCTCTTTGACTCGCTGAACGTCAAGGAAAACGTCTGTATGCCGCTGAGGGAGCACACGCGCCTGGACGAGAATATAATAAGCATCATGGTCAAGATGAAGCTTGAGCTTGTGGGCCTGCGCGGGTTTGAGGACCTTATGCCCGCCCAGCTCTCCGGCGGGATGAAAAAGCGGGTGGGTCTGGCCAGGGCGATTACCATGGATCCCGAGATCGTATTTTACGATGAGCCGACGACGGGGCTGGACCCGATCGTGGCAAGCGTGATAGATAAACTGATATTGGACCTCAGCAATAAATTATCCATAACCAGCGTAGTCGTGACCCACGATATGAACAGCGTATTCCGCATAGCCGACAGGATAGCCATGCTCCACGAAGGCAGGATACTGCAGGTGGGCACGAAAGAGGAGATAAGGAATACGAAGAACGACCTGGTGAGGCAGTTTGTGGACGGCAACCCGGAAGGGCCCATCAATTTCTTTATGGATAAGGAAGGTTATCTGGAAGAACTGACAAAGTAAATAGCCGTGTTTTAGCGTATAGCGTATAGTAAAAAATAGAGAGGTGGGAGATGCCGAAAAGAAGTGTTTCGAATGAGATGAAAGTCGGTTTATTGGTTGTGGCGTGCGCGGTGATCCTGGTCGGTTTTCTCTATAAGACGGGCAGCCTCGACTTTAAAAAAGAGGGATATGAAGTAAAGGCCCTTTTTAACATAGTCGCCGGAGTGCAGAAAAGCGCCCCGGTCCGTCTTGCGGGGGTGGAGATAGGGCAGGTAACGGGAATACAGCTGGCGTACGAAAAAGGAACAAAGGTGGAAGTAACTCTATGGATAGAGAAAGGCGCTAAGTTGAGGCAGGATTCCACCGCCTACATCACGGCCCTGGGGCTTATGGGAGAGAAATACATCGAGGTCACGGCCGGCTCGGAAGGCGCTCCGTTCCTGGAACCGGGGGGCACGATAACGGGCGAGGACCCCCTTGAATTTGACGCTTTGGCAAAAAAAGGCGAGAATATAGCCGATGCCCTGACAGAGACGCTCGATAATATCAACAAGCTCGCCCAGAACAGCAATTCCGTAGTAGGCGACAATAAGGATAAGATAGACGCCATATTCGAAAATCTCGAAGCCACCACGCAGAACTTCAAGGAGTTCTCCGAAGACGTCAAGCGCAACCCCTGGAAGCTCATGAGTAAAGGCAAATGATGCCCGTATGGCCGAGCATATTTGTCCCCACTGCGGAAATCCCATCTACGACGACGAAGCCCTCCTGTGCCTTTATTGCGGGAAGAGTTTAAGACGGAATATCGGGTTTATGGGCGGGATAAAGCACGTAAGCCCTAAGATGCTCCTGGCTCTCGCGATAGGGCTCGTTATCTTCTGTTTCCTGATCCTGATAATAAGGTAAGACTGGTGCCAGAGGGGGGAGTCGGCGCCCTCACCCGGCTTCGCCAGGGTGTTCGGGTCGGCCACTCGCCGGCTGACGCTATCTGGGGTGTTTCTTCGACGCATGCGCTTTTCCTCGCTACTCGCTCGGCGCCGGCTCACTTCGACTCAGCGGCGGCACGGCTATTACAAGGCTGGTGCCAGAGGGGGGAGTCGAACCCCCATGGTATTACTACCAACGGTTTTTGAGACCGTCATGTCTGCCAATTCCATCACTCTGGCGACGCTGCATATCGCTAATATATCATAACAGCTTCTAATCCACAAGGAATTTCAACGAACAAATAAGCAGGTCATCGATTACTTTTTTAATTTATTTCGTACAGCCGACTATTAAAAGTTATATTTGACACAGCTATCTGATTCGAGTATAATATTTAACAGTGAAAAAAGCAAATAAGATTGCAAAAGATAAGGCGGAGCAGTTAAGAAAAAAGGGAAATTCCCTGTCTGAGATATCTGCCAAGACAGGCGTTCCTAAAAATACAATACAAGGTTGGGTAAAGAGCATAAAACTCACAAAGAGCCAAAAAGGTCGACTAAAAAAGAAAGAAATTGAATGTGGGAGAAAAGGTCTATCGAAGGTCTTACGGATAAGAAGGGAAAAGAAAGCAAGATGGGAAGAAGGCGTTCGATTCAGGACTGAGAAATTTAAAACAATCACAGAAAGAAAAGGCGACATAGCAAAATTGCTGTGCGGAGTGTTATATCTTTGCGAAGGCGCAAAATATCCTTCCTCTAGTCAAATGATATTCGGCAACACTGACCCGCGAATGATAAAATTATTCTTGGATTTATTAAGAAAAAATTTTAATATTGACGAAAAGAAATTCAGGTGTAGAATAATGCATAGATATGATCAAGATGGTGAAGCGTTAAACAGATATTGGTCTGAGCAGACGGATATACCCTTAACTCAATTTTATAGAAGTTATGGAGATGCGCGTACGAAAGGTAAAATTACCAAAAATAAAAATTACAAAGGGATTTGCGCGGTCCAATATAATAGTACGGATCTACAATACGAACTTCAGTTAATAGGCGAGGCCATATATTATTAGAAAAATAGCGGGGCTGTAGCTCAGCTGGGAGAGCGCGTGCATGGCATGCATGAGGCCAGGGGTTCGATCCCCCTCAGCTCCACCATTTTTTAGTTAAAAATAATTATGAAAAATGAATACCCTTTCAAAGAGATCGAAGAGAAATGGCAGAGGCACTGGGACAAGATAGGGCTTTTCAAGGCCGACCTTTCCCGCTATAAGAATAAGTACTATTGCCTTATGATGTTCCCCTATCCCTCCGCGTCCCTCCATGTCGGCCACGGCAGAAATTATATAATCGGCGACGCCGTCGCCCGGTATAAGATCATGAAAGGCTATAACGTCCTCACGCCTATGGGCTGGGACGCGTTCGGCCTTCCCGCGGAAAACGCCGCTATTAAAGGCAATGTCCATCCCCATGTGTCCACCGAAAGGAATATAGCCACCATGAAGAGGCAATTGGCCCAGTGGGGGGTAGGCTATGACTGGGACAAGGAGGTCAATTCATCGCGTCCGGAATACTACAAATGGACCCAGTGGATATTCCTTCAGCTATATAAAAAGGGACTCGCGTATAAGAAGAAGGCGGCGGTAAACTGGTGCCCGTCGTGCAATACGGTGCTGGCCAATGAGCAGGTCACGGACGGATGCTGCGAAAGGTGCGAGACAAAGGTCATACAAAAGGAGCTTGAGCAGTGGTTTTTAAAGATAACCGGCTACGCAGAGCGGCTATTGGACGACCTGGATAAGCTGAAGGATTGGCCCGAGCGCGTCAAGATCATGCAGAGGAACTGGATAGGGAAGAGCTTCGGCGTGCGGATCGATTTCCCCGTCGTCGGCAGTGATAAGGTCCTTACCTGTTTTACCACCCGCGTCGACACGATATTCGGCGCCACATACATGGTGCTTGCCCCCGAGCATCCCTGGATAGAAGAGCTCGTAGCGGATATCCCGGATAAAAAAGAGATACTGTCTTTCGTCAAGCGCATAAGATCCGAAGGCGTCATAAAGCGCGCCCAGCTGGATGTCGAAAAAGAAGGTATCTTTACGGGAAGATACGTTGTCAATACTATGACCGGAGAGAAGATACCTCTATGGATAGCCAACTACGTGCTTATGGAATACGGGACCGGCGCCGTCATGGCAGTGCCCACCCACGACCAGCGGGACTTTGAGTTTGCCAAAAAATATAGTCTTCAGATGCGGGTGGTAATCGATGATCCTGAATCGCCCCTTGAAGCGCAGTCTATGAAGGCTGCATACATCGAAGACGGCATAATGATAAACTCGGGACAGTTCGACGGCATCTCAAACAGAGACGCGATGGATAAGATCGCGGTTTTTATGGAAAAGGAGAAGATAGGAAGGCGCACGGTAAATTACAAGTTGAGGGACTGGCTTATTTCAAGGCAGAGGTACTGGGGCGCCCCGATACCGATGATCTATTGCGACAGTTGCGGCATACAGGAAGTCCCGGAAAAAGACCTGCCTGTGCTTCTCCCGGAGAACGTAGAGTTTAAACCCCACGGCGAATCGCCGCTTAAGGCGGTGAAGGATTTCGTAGAGACGAAATGCCCGTCGTGCGGCAAAAAGGCGCGCAGGGAGATAGACACCATGGACACGTTCGTCGATTCGAGCTGGTATTACCTGAGATACCTCTCCGCGAAAAACGATAAAAAGGCCTTTGACGGTGAGACGGCAAATAGATGGCTTCCGGTGGACCAGTATATAGGCGGCGTGGAACACGCCATATTGCATCTATTATATTCGCGGTTCATAACAAAGGTCCTTTACGACCTCCGCTTTATAGGTTTCGACGAGCCGTTCGCGAGGCTCTTCACCCAGGGCATGATAATCAAAAACGGGGCGAAGATGTCTAAATCAAAAGGCAATGTGGTAAGTCCGGACGGCCTGATAAAGAAATACGGCGCGGATACCGTAAGGCTATACACGCTTTTTATAGGACCGCCCGAGAGGGATGCCGAGTGGAGCGACCGCGGCGTCGAAGGCTCGTACAGGTTCCTAAAAAGGCTTTACAGGCTGGTCTCCGATGTCGTCGGGGGAAAAGAAGAAGCCGTCGGGGAAGACAAAGAGCTATCGCGCATGATACACGCTACGATAAAGAAAGTCACGGAGGATATGGAGAGGGACTTCCATTTCAATACCGCGATAAGCGCCGTAATGGAATTAATCAACAAGATCTATCTTGTCATGGGAGATAAGAAGGCCGTCTCAAAGCCGGTAAAAGAGGCCGCCTCGGCCGCAGTGGTCCTCATGTCTCCTTTTGTCCCGCATATCGCAGAGGAGCTATGGCATATGATGGGCGGCAAAGAGAGTATCTTTAAGGCCGAGTGGCCGTCTTACGATCCTGCTATGCTTAAAACGGAAGAGGCCACCATAGTCGCCCAGATAAACGGCAAAGTCCGCGGCCGCTTTACCGTACCCCTGGACTCTCATGAGGACGACCTGAAAGAGATCATCCTTAAGGACGAGAGTATCAGGAAGTGGACAGGCGATAGACCCCCCAAAAAATTCATAGTCGTCCCCAACAAGATCGTCAATATCGTCGTGTGAGTCATGTTTACCAGGCAGGAGAGATACATAATCGCCTTTTTGATAATAGGCGCCGCTTGCGGCCTGGGTTATTCCTATTATAGAAGATCCCACCCGCCCGTAGATATCAGCTTCAGAAAAGAGGCCCACCCGGATATCGCTTTGCAGAATGAGCTCGATCGCTTATTGCTGGAGGAGGGATCCGTCAACGTAAACCTGGCCGACTTTGAGGAACTGATGAAGTTAAAGGGGGTAGGACCGGCCCTGGCGCACGAGATAATAGAATACCGCCGGCAGAACGGGCCGTTCCAAAGCGTGAAAGACCTGCTTAATGTCCCGGGTATAGGGCAAAAGAAGCTGGAAGCTATAGAAGACCGTATTGTGCTGGAATAGGCAGCCCCTCCCAAAAGGAGACAGCCGGAGTGAAAAGACCGTTTTTCGTCTTCGCCGTCATTTTAATCCTCCTGATACTCCTTTTCCGCGCCATCGTAAAAGAAGACAGATTCTCCCCGGGCCATATATCGTATTTTGCCTCAGAAGAGCCGCAGCATATCGCCGTCAAGGGAGTGATCACAAGCGATCCGTTTTATAAATACACTTATTTCAAAGAGGGGCGGGAATTCATACTCAGCCCGGAACTTGTGCGCGTATCGCGGGCCTGGCAGCCGGCTTACGGCAATATCCGCGTCACCTCCTATAGCGATAAGACATTGAAATACGGCGACGAGATCTTATTCGAAGCGAGGCTCAAAACGCCTTCCTCGGGCCGGGACCCTTCTTTTGACTATGGCAGATATCTTGCGAGAAGCGGCATATACGCCGTAGCCGTGATATCCGAGAAGGACCCGCTCGTAATAACAGGCCGAAAGGCCTCTCCCGTCAAGAAATACGCGTATAAGCTGAAAGGCCTCATCAGAAGTAAAATAGAAGGCGTGTTCCGGCCGCCCGATAGGTATTTTCTTCTCGCGGTGCTGCTGGGCGAGAGGCATGAGATACCCGCGGAATGGAAAGATATATTTACGAAGACGCAGACTATGCATATGCTCGCGATAAGCGGATTGCACGTCGGCCTGATAACCTTTATAATACTTGCCGTTCTGACATTACTGCGCCTTCCGCGCGATTTAAGGTTTATCCTGACGATCCTCTTTATGATATTTTACGCGATAATGGTGGGCGGCAGGCCTTCGGTCGTAAGGGCGACCGTGATGGCCGTGGTCATTTTAAGCTCTTACCTCGTCAAGAGAGACGCGGACATCTATAATTCCCTGGGATTGGCGGCGTCGTGCATCCTTTTATACAATCCCGACGAACTCTTCAACGCGGGTTTTATTTTATCCTTCGTATCCGTACTCTCGCTGGCGTATGTCACCCCGCGCTTAAACAAGATATTTCACCTCGATAGGATCGACAGGAGCGCCTTTACGGGCAGGGCGTTGTATTATATATGCGGCCTTTGCTCCGCTTCGCTGGCGGTATGGCTGGCGCTCCTCCCTCTGACGGCGTATTTTTTTAATATAATATCGCCCGTCTCCGTAGCGGTAAACGTCGTTGCGATACCACTTTTATTTGTTATCATCGCCCTCGCCATATCCGCTCTTTTATTCCAGCCTTTACTGCCTTTTCTTGGGGTCCTGTTCGGGAAAGCGGCGGAATTATTTATTGCCATGCTTTTTTTATTATTGAAATTTGCGTCAAATCTGCCTTTTTCTTATTTTGAGCTTAAATGAATTTTTCCAAAATTCGCGCTAAAAAGTCAGAAAAAAGCCCAAAATCATAATTTTCCGTTTTTTTACGGCTTCTATTGACAAGCCCGCGATTATTGTGGTATACTACCCGTGTATTAAGGGGATAAAAAGCATGTTTAACGAGAGTTCCGACAGAAGAAGATTTGGGCGCGTTGGCTCGACGATCCCTTTGCAATATAAGAAGTTAAAGGAATTGTCGGAGGGGACGGTAGGCGCCATTACCCAGGATGTCAGCGAGGGAGGGGCAAGGTTTCTCGCAAATGAGTTCCTGCCCCTGGCTACCAGGCTGGTCGTGGAGCTTTTTCTGCCCGCGCAGCCCAGGCCCATAAAGGCGATCTCAAAGGTCGCCTGGATCAGGAAAGCCTCGTCCGGCAATCAGTATGAAATAGGGAACCAGTTTTTGGACGTGGGAAAAGACGACAAGAGTCAGCTCTCGGAATACGTGAAGAGGTCTCAGGAGATAACTCCTTAAAAAAAGGGGACAGGCTACTTTTTTGCATATAAAGATAAGCTGCAAAAAAGTAGCCTGTCCCCTTTTTTTATGATATAATACTCCCATTATGGCAACGTTCGAATCGGTGATTTTAGGGATCATCCAGGGGCTCACCGAATTCCTTCCTATCAGCAGTTCGGGCCACCTCATCATCTTTCCGTCGATTTTAGGATGGCGGGAGCACCCGCTTGCCTTTGATATCCTGCTGCATTTCGCGACATTTTGCGCCATAATCCTCTATTTCAGAAAAGACTGGATAATCATCCTGCGTGAAGGCCTTTTGAGCGTAAAGGAAAGGAAGCTGGAGGGCCCGGAACACAGGAAATTATTCTGGAATTTAATACTTGCGAGCATCCCCGCCATGATATTCGGCTGTATGGTCGCCAAGACCGCCGAGTATTACTTTAGAAATCCTGTGCTGGTCGCGTTGATGCTCGGATTGTTCGGCGTGGTTTTATATGTGTCGGAGGCGATCGGCAAAAAGGATAAGTCGTTAAGGGATATTACCTGGCAGATCGCCCTATTGATAGGGCTGGCCCAGATGTTCGCCATCATCCCGGGGGTCTCACGCTCCGGCGTGACTATAAGCGCGGCGTTGGCCCTGGGCATGAACCGGGACAGCTCGGTAAAGTTTTCATTCCTTCTGGGCGCCCCTATTATTTTTGCGGCTACATGTTACAGCCTGCTGAGTTTTGAAGGGATAAAAAGCCTGTTGTCGTCGCCCGCCCTATTATACGGATTTGCCGCCGCGTTCTTAAGCAGTATAACCGCTATACATTTTCTGCTTAGATTTATCAGGCGTTACCCCTTTACTATTTTCGCTGTATATAGATTGGTCCTTTCGGTGGTCCTGGTAATAACCTTTCTTAGGCACAGTTAGTCACGTCCCTTCCATGTTTTCCCTTGGGAATTTCGCTATATTTTGATATAATATATAGGCAAATTTTTAACTTATTACAGGGGATATATGATAGAGGAAAAGGCCGAAAGGCTTAAAAGGGTGCTGGGTTTCTGGGATATATTTTCGCTTGCGGCAGGCGCGATGATAAGCTCCGGGCTTTTTATATTGCCCGGTTTAGCATACGCGAAGGCCGGTCCGGCCGTTATCTTCGCGTATATAATAGGCGGGATCCTCGTCGTCCCGAGCGTCCTTTCCAAGGCGGAGCTCGCGACGGCTATGCCCACAGCGGGCGGAACGTATTTTTATATCGAGCGAAGTATGGGGGCCGGGTTCGGGACATTCGGCGGGCTGGCAAATTGGCTTTCCCTGAGCTTTAAGAGCGCCTTCGCTCTTCTGGGCCTTGGAGTCTTCGCCCTGCTTGTCTGTCCCGGGATATCGGAGCTTCAGATCAAGATCCTTGCCGTAGGCTTTTGCCTATTTTTTATGCTGTTAAACCTCGTGAGTGTCAAGATGACGGGCAGACTGCAGATAGCCATGGTATTCGCGCTTTTTGCCGCTCTGACATATTATGTGACAAGGGGATTCCTTCACATAGATGTCCAGAGATATGTGCCGTTTGCCCCCTATGGAGCAAAGTCGGTGTTCGCCACCGCCGGCCTTGTCTTCATCTCTTTCGGCGGATTGACAAAGGTGGCGAGTGTGGCGGAAGAAGTAAAGAAACCGTCTGTCAACATACCGGCCGGCATGATCGCCGCGTTTTTTGTGGTGACCTTGTTTTACGCGCTCACAGTCTTTGTCACAGTTGGATTGGTGGATGGAAGCGATCTGGCCCGGTCGCGGATCCCGATATCATTGGGCGCGGGCCAGTTTGCCTCAGGCCCGGGCAGGGTGATCATGGCGCTCGCCGCTATATTGGCTTTTATTACGACGGCCAACGCGGGAATACTTTCCGCGTCGCGTTCACCCATGGCTATGAGCAGGGATAAGTTATTGCCCGGATTTTTCCGGGACGTAAACGCCCGATACGGCACTCCGCATGTATCTATCATACTGACAAGCTTTTTCATGATAGTGGTGATCCTGTTTCTGGCCCTCGAGGATCTTGTCAAAACAGCTTCCACGCTGATGCTTATTTTATTTATGTTCGTGAATCTGGCCGTTATAGTCATGAGGGAGAGCAGGATCCATAGCTATCGGCCGAGTTTCGTATGCCCGTTTTACCCGTGGCTTCAGATCGCCGCGCTGCTCGCGTACGGTTTTTTGATATTCGAGATGGGAGAGGTGCCGATAATCATCACCGGCGCGTTTATCGTGTTATGCTGCCTCTGGTATCTTTTTTACGTGAGCGCCAGGGCCAAAAGGCGTTCCGCCGTCATGCATATAGTGGAAAGGATAACGGCGCGCGAGCTTGCCGGCAGCACGTTAAGCGGCGAGCTCAAAGAGATATTGCATGAGCGGGATGAGATAGTGGAGGACAGGTTCGACAGGCTTATAAAAGAGGCGATAATAATGGACCTGAACCGCCCGCTTTCCTCGGCGGAGGCCTTCGAAGAGATATCACGGGCCCTGTCAAAGCGCCTCGATATCGACAGCGGCGAAATATCGGAGCTGTTTAAAAAACGGGAAGAGCTTTCCAGCACAGTCATTCATCCCGGCCTGGCGATACCGCACATAATAATAGACGGCAATCATAAATTCGATATCGTGCCGGTCCGGTCCAGGGAAGGAATAAAGTTTCCCGAAGTTGATAAACCCGTAAATACGATGTTTGTGCTTATAGGCTCGATGGATGAGCGGAATTATCATCTGCGCGCCCTGATGGCGATCGCCCAGATAGCGCAGGAAGACGATTTTGAAAAGAACTGGCTCGCCGCCAGGAATATCGAAGAACTCAGGGACGTTATTTTACTGTCAAGCAGGAAAAGGGATTGATTTACGGGGTACGGGGGAGGATATACCATGAATGAAGAGATGTTTACTTTGCGAAACCTGTGGCATCTGATAATCCCTATAGGCATAATAGTCGCCGCTTTTATAGTAGGCCTGATCTTGAGGAAGATCGTGATGATGAGGCTGCTGAAGCTGTCGGAGAAGACCGAGACCGAAGCCGATGATATCGTCATAAGGGAGCTGAACAGGCCGTTTATATTCTGGTGTCTGCTTATCGGGCTGTATTTCGCGGTCAAGATCACTCCGCTTGCGGAGGAATGGTCCGCTATGGCCGGAAGGACGATAGCCGTTTTGACTATTTTATCCGTGACCGTATTTCTCTCGAGATTGATGATCGGCATACTGAACATGCCTACCGGCAGGTTGAGGCAACTGCTTCCCGATTCAAGCCTTACGCAGACTATGGCCAAGATATTCATCTACGCCATAGGAGTCCTGATCATCCTGAATACTCTCGGTATATCGATAACGCCTATTCTTACGGCCTTCGGCCTGGGCGGCCTGGCGGTCGCGCTCGCGCTTCAGGAAACGCTTTCAAACCTTTTTGCCGGGTTTTACATCACCATGTCAAGGCAGATAAGGATAGGCGATTTCGTCAAGCTCGAATCCGGCGAGGAAGGTTATGTCCTGGACATAGGATGGCGCGCTACCCGCGTGCGGATGCTCCCCAATAACGTCGTGCTCATACCGAACTCCAAGCTCGCGCAGTCGGTGATCACCAATTACTATTATCCCGAGAAGGAGCTCGCGGTGCTCGTGCAGGCGGGCGTGCATTACGACAGCGACCTGGAGCACGTAGAACGGGTCACCATAGAAGTGGGCGAAGAGGTGATGAAGACCGTCCAGGGCGGCGTTCCGGAATTCAAGCCGTTCATACGATATCATACGTTCGGCGATTTCAGCATAAACTTCACCGTTATTTTGCGCGCGAAAGAATTCGTCGATAACTATATGATCAAACACGAATTTATAAAGCGCCTGCATAAGCGCTATCAGGAGGAAGGTATAGTGATCCCCTACCCGATACGCGCGGTCAATTATTCGCAGGAGAGGGCCGGAAATAGAGCGGGAACGGAGGTATGAGCTTTAAGGCGGCGATCTTTGACCTTGACGGCGTCATCGTAAATACGGTGCCGCTCCATTTTAAGGCGTGGAAGAAGATGTTCGGTGAATACGGCAGGGCGTTTACCATGAAGGATTACGAGGCCAAGGTGGACGGTATCCCGCGCCTTGACGGAGCGAAGGCCATCCTCGCCGATCTTTCCGCGGCTGAGCTGGAAAAGGCGGCCGAAAAAAAAGAGAGATATTACACAAGTCTTTTAAGGGCCGAAGGCGTCAGCGCGTATGATAACGCCGTAGGCCTCATGAAAGAACTGAAGCGGCACGGCGTCAAGATCGCGGTCATATCGTCCAGCAAGAGTTGTTCTGAAATATTGGAGAGATTAGGGCTCTATCCGCTGATCGATACGGAAATAAACGGAAGGATGATATTAAGAGGCAAGCCCGACCCATGGATCTTTGAGGAGGCCGCCGGACGTCTGGGCGCGGGACCCGATGAATGCGTCGTATTCGAGGATGCGGTCCTGGGCGTGGAGGCGGGAAAGAACGCGAAGATGTTTACCATAGGCGTCGACAGACGGCAGGCGCCCGAACGCCTTAAGAAGGCCGATCTGGTCATATCGGACCTGAGCGAAGTGGATTTTTTGAAATTGAGGAGTCTTTTAGATGAAAAAAATGCAGGATAGGTTTAAAAACCTGACATCCCAGGAGAGCTGGCTGATAAAGGAGAGCGGTTGGGACCGCGCGGAGCAGAACGTCCGAGAGTCCCAGTTTACGCTCGGAAACGGCTACATATGCAGCCGCGGCGTGCTCGAGGAGATACCGTATGACGCGCAATCCGGCACATTTATGTCGGGCCTGTACGATAAATCCGGTTCGCAGGTCACCGAGATTATCAACCTCCCGAACCCCGTCAATTTTAAGATCATCGCGCAGGGCGAGAAGGTGGACGTGGTGGCGATGGATGTGATCAGCCATATAAGGACGCTCGACATGAAAAAGGGCTTCCTCAAGAGGCGGACAGTGTTTTCGAACGCGAGCAAGGAGCATTTCGATTATCAGTCTATCCGTTTCTTCAGCATGGCGAACCCTCATATCGGCGTGATGCAGGTGCACTTTACGCCGCTCGATTCCGATGCGGACATCATCGTGGAGACGTTTACGGATACCTCGATGACGAATAAAGGCGTATTGAGCGAAGGCAGAAAGCGCCATTTCGAAGTCACCAAATATATGGGCGTGAGGAATATCAACTATGTATGCGTGAGGACCTTCCAGAAAAAAGTCGGCGTAGGATACGCGAATTACCTGAAGTACAAATACGAGGGCAGGACACGCGCCACGAACGAAAAGGTGATGCGGCTTTACGTAAAGAAGGGTAAAACGGCGACGTTCACGAAGATATTCGCCATACATTCCACGAGGGACCTCGATTTTAAAAAGAAACTTGAGCGCAAGACGATCGCATCCCTCGAGAGGGCTGTCAGAAAAGGCTTCCATCAGCTTTTTAAAGAGCACGCGGAGGCGTGGCGCAGGCACTGGGAGGCCGTGGATATCGATATACGCCCCGACACGAATCTGCAGACCGCGCTCAGGTTTAATATGTATCACATGCTTATTTGCGCTCCGCCCGACGGCCGGTCAAGCGTACCGGCCAGGACATTGAGCGGGGAGGGCTACCGGGGGCACATATTCTGGGACACGGAGATATTCATCCTGCCGTTTTTCATTTATACGAACCCCGAGATCGCTAAAAGGATACTTATGTACAGGTATAAGACGCTTCCCGCGGCGCGGAGAAACGCGCGTGAAAAAGGCTACAAGGGAGCGCTCTTTTCCTGGGAGTCGGCCGATACGGGCGAAGAGGTAACGCCCGAGTGGCACAGGGACCTGGACGGAAAGGTCATAAGGATATTTACGGGTAAGATGGAATATCATATCGTAGCCGATATCGCGTATGCGGCGGATAATTATTTCGTAGCTACGGCAGATGAGGAGTTCATGCTTGATGCCGGGCTTGAGATCCTGTTCGAATGCGCGCGCTTCTGGGCCAGCCGGGTCGAGTACAACGAGGCCAGAGACGTCTATGGCATCAAGGAGGTAATAGGCCCGGACGAATTCCACGTCAAGGTGAACGACAACGCTTTTACGAACGTGATGGCGCGCTGGAACCTCGTGAGGGCCGTCCAGCTCTGCAGGAATTATCAAGCGCGCAATATGAGGCGCTTTAGAAGGCTGTTAAAGCGGCTTAAGCTGAGGGAGAGTGAGATAAGGGCGTGGGCCAGGATCTCCAATAGGATGCCTGTCCGCGCCAATAGAAGCGGCATCATAGAGTCTTTCAGCGGTTATTTCAACAGGAAATACATGCCGATACGGGAGCTGGACCACAATTTTATGCCCGAGATCCCGAAGCATATGACTCCCAGGCAGCTAAAGGGGACGCAATTTTTAAAACAGGCCGATACCCAGATGATCTTCCATCTCTTTCCGGACAGCTATCCTCTGTCCCAGAGGAGAAAGAATTTCGTTTATTATAACAGGAGGACCCTGCATAAATCCTCACTAAGCCCTTCGATGGGCGCCCTTACCGGATGGGACGCCGGATATTATGATAAAGCGTACCACTACTTTGTCTTTTCGCTTTACGGCGACCTGGAGGATAAGCACGGCAACACGAGAGAGGGCATACACGCCGCTTCATCGGGCGGCAACTGGCAGGTGGTCTTCTACGCCTTCGCGGGCATAAGGGTATCGGGCGGAGTCCTGACGATCAATCCTTCTTTGCCCAGGCAGGTGAATTCGATGCGCCTTAAGGTGAGGTTCAGGCAATGGATTTTAAATATAGCCGTATCCAAAGATCACGTGAAGATACTGCCGTATTCCGAAAAGGAATCGGCGCTTCGTGTCCAGGTCTACGGAAGATCCAGGGCTTTGAGGAACGGTAAGAATTCGGTCTTTGAACGTAAATGAGGAGGTGCCGGTATGCTTAGGGCCAGGGATATCATGAAAAAGAACTTCGAGACAATATCGGAAAACACCGATGTGAAGAAGGTCTGCGGCATTTTGATAAGGAACAAGGTGAGCGGCCTGCCCGTCGTCGACGGCAAAAAGAACATAAAAGGCTTTATCTCGGAGAGGGATATCATCAGTTCTATCAGTAAGTACGGCTCTCCCAGAAAGAAGGCGAAGGACATAATGACCAGGCACGTCGTCCTGGTGCGCGAGGGGGAATCCGTGGACAGGGTATCGAAGATCTTCACGGATAAGCCGTACCGGTATATCCCCGTGGTCAGAAAAGACGCGGTTGTGGGGATAATCTCAAGAAAGGAAGTCATCAATAGATTGTTAGGCCAGTATTATTGATAACGGAAGACGCGGTCTCTATGATCCTTAGAGAGGAGCAGGATATGAAAGACAAGGAAAGGCTTAATATCGCGCAGCTTCACTGGGGGTTCCCCCCGATAATCGGAGGCGTTGAGACCCACCTGGCGACGCTGCTTCCCGAGATGTCGCGACTGGGGCATAACGTGAGCCTGCTTACGGGAAGCGCGGAAGGCGCAAAGGCCAGATATGACTACAAGGGCGTCCATATACGCCGGACGCCTATTATGGATTTAAACTGGTTGTATAAAAGGGGATTGCAGGGCCTGAAAAAAGAGATCATAAAGATGTTCGAAGATTATATCTACGAATTCAACCCGGACGTCCTGCACTGTCATAATATGCATTATTTCAGCGAGGTGCACACAAGGACTCTGCAGGAGCTCGCCAGAGACAGGGGCATACCGCTTGTCCTGACGGCGCACAATGTATGGGACGACCTTCTTTTTCTGGAGCTTACGCTGAAGATCAGGTGGTCGCACATAATCGCGGTCAGCCATTATATCAAAAGAGAACTGATAGGCGCGGGATGCAACGATAAGAAGATAACGGCGATACATCACGGCGTGGATACCGAAAAGTTCAAGGCAAGCATCAACACAAGGAACCTCAAAAGTAAGTACCCCGTGTTAAAAGACAGGAGGGTGATATTCCATCCGGCGAGGATAGGCCTGGCCAAGGGCTGCGACGTGAGCTTGAAGGCCCTGCGCCTGGTGAGAGAGCGGTTCCCGAAAGTGCTTCTCGTGATGGCGGGCAGCAAGAA
Organism: uncultured Planctomycetia bacterium; assembly: GCA_964645565.1. Taxonomy (GTDB): domain Bacteria; phylum Omnitrophota; class Gorgyraeia; order JAHIPI01; family JAHIPI01; genus BS750m-G14. Next base: position 18,153 of record CAZYBX010000004.1, read on the forward strand.
TATAATCGATTGGGGCTCGACGCAGCAGAAGGACATAGCGTATCTTGTGGGGCTGGTCAAGACCTTCCGGCTCGAAAAAAACGTATTGATAGATTCGTTTTCGCTGGACGAGATGGCCCAGCTCTACGGCGTGGCCGAGGTCTGCATGTACCCGTCCTCCGTAGGCGAGCCGTTCGGGCTTACAATGCTGGAGTCGCTTTCCTCGTCAAAGCCTATGATAGTGACGGACGCCGGCGGGATGCCGGAGATAATACAGGACGGCATAAACGGCTTTGTCGTGCCCGTAAGGGACTTTGAATCGCTCGCCTCACGGATAATACAGCTCCTGGCCAATGACAGGCTGAGGGAAAGATTCGGGTATACCGGAAGGCAGATGGTCCTGTCTCATTACACGAAGCAGATCGTGACCAAGAATAATATAGCCGTATATAAAAGCATATTGAAAAATCGAAAGTAAGACATCCGGCAATATAAAAAGCGGGGATGACTCGAGGAGGTTATTTATGAAGGTTAACAAGATAATATGGCTGCTGTTAGGCGCTTTCATTTTTTCCGCGTGCCTGTCCGCGCCGGATGTATGCGCTCAACGGCCGGACATAGTGATAAAAGAGCTCATCGGCGTCCCGCCGAAGGCGGAGCCGTATGAGGAAGCGTACAGATTAGAGACGAAGACCTATACCGCGAAGACAAAAGACGGATGGGAGATATCCATAGAGCGGTATCGCCTGGCGAAAGAGGTTTCCCTGGAAAGACCCAAGGCCGCCGTGATCCTCTGCCACGGCTTCAATATCAATAACACCTTCTGGGACATCGATCCGCACGCTTCCCTGGCGCGGTATCTCGCGAAGAACGGCTATGACGTATGGGCGCCTTCGCTGCGGGGTTCGGGCCTGAGCTCGAGGCCGGTGATGTCGCGGATAAGGAGCCTCGCGAAATTCGATCTCAAAAGCGTCCCCAATATGCTGATCAAGACCCCTTTCGATATAGGCAAGTTCGGCTGGACCATAGATGACCATATATATGAGGATATCCCCGCCATCATCGAGTTGGTGAAAAAGGAATCCGGTTTTGACAAGGTCTATTGGATAGGGCACAGCATGGGCGGGATCATAATGTATGCCTATCTTGAGACCTTGGGCCAGGATGACGTAGCGGGGTTTATTCCGCTGGGCTCCATGATGTTCATGCCCAGGCCTCTTCCGCCGCATCTTAAGCGTATAGCGAGCCAGAAGCCGATGCTGACGGCATCCCTTATCGTAAATACTACCGTAGCGTCGCAGTTAAGAAATTTTACGTTCGGCACCATAAAGAACCCGATCGAGGAACTGCTCTTCGAATCCGCCAATATGGCCGACGAGGTCCTTGTGAGGTTCTTCAGGTCATGCATAGACGACACCGCGGCCGGCGTAGTCACGCAGTTCTCGGATTCTATCCGCTCAGGCGCCATACTATCGGCCGACAGGAGATTTAACTATACCGAAAGCCTGGACCGCATCACCGTCCCTATTTTGATAATGGGCGGCTCGAAAGACGGGTTTGTGGACGCGGAGGCCCTGAAGAACGTCTATGACTCGGTATCATCGAGAGATAAAAGCTTCATAATCGCTTCGACGGAAAACGGCTACACGGCCGATTACGGCCATTGCGATCTTGTCATAGGAAAGACCGCCGAACAGGATGTGTACCCCGCGATATTAAGCTGGCTTGATAAGAGGGCAGTCAAGAGGTCCATCTTCGGTCATCTGAAGTGAGGGAAGAACAATAGGGCGAACCAGGCGAAGGCCAGCGAAGCCGCGCTCACGATAAATCCTATCCGGAACCAATGCCAGAAAGAGATCGAGACCCTCCTTGCCTTCTCGAGCTGGCCTATGGCGATGAGGTTCGCGGTCGAGCCTATGATAGTCAGATTTCCTCCGAAACACGCCCCGAATAGAAGCGCCCACCATAAGATCTTATAGATAGGATTGATCGCGATAAGGCCCTTCACGATAGGTATAAATCCGGCGACGACCACTACGTTGTCCAGTACGCTCGATATGGCCGCCCCTCCGAACAGGGTGATGCTGAACAAGGTATAGCGGCTCCCTTCGGCGAGCAATTCAAGCTTGTCGGCGAAGAACGAGGCGATGCCGATATGCGTGAGGGTGCCGGACTGCGCGAAAAGAAAAAGGAAGAAAAGAAGCGTCCACCATTCTACATCCCTCTCCACGTAAGTCCTTGCCTGCTGCCTCCGCCACATCATTATGCAGCTCGCCGATATAAGAGGCGTTATCAGAAGCATCGTGTTCGGCTCGAGCCCAAAGAGCATCTCAAGACGATGATGCGAGGCCAGAAGCGCGAGCGTCGTCCCGAATATTATCAGGCCTATCCTGAGGTTCTTCTCGGCCGGCACCTTAAGCAGCTGGACGAGGAATTCATTCGGCCCGAATTCCTTGATGCGCCCGTCCAGCTCCCGAAGCGCCCTTCTAAACACCCACATAAGAGGCCCCAGGACGACCAGAAGCGTAAGGACCATTATGGGAAACGCGTGCGTCATAAAGTCTTCGAATGTAAGGGAGGCCTTCGCCGCTATCAAAAGGCCTATTGGGTTACCGATGACTGTCCCTGAGGATCCGATATTGGTAGCGAAGACGGAAGCGATGATAAATGGGACTGGGTCCACTTCGTAATAATCGCACAGCTCGAATATGAGCATCGTCATAAACATGATAGACGTCACCTCGTCCAGTATGCACGCGAGAAACGCGGATGTAAACGCGAGGCCGATCATGAATTTTTTTGCCGTCAAATTAGGTATGACGATGGTCTTGCTGAGAAGCCACGCGAAAAACCCGAGCTCCTTCAAAAAGCCCATAAGGACCATCATGCCGACGAGGAAAAGTATGACTTCCATGGAGGAGAGCGCGATGAATTCCTCGAACGTTATGATCCGGGTGATGATGAGAAGGCTCGATCCAAAAAAGGCGAAGCTTACGCGGAACTGCCAGAAGAAGAGGGCCCCCAGAATGGAGAACGAGAAAACGGCAAGCGTGGTGACCTGCTTCCTGTCCAGGCCGATATTCGACCCAGCCGCCGCGACGGCGGCGGCCAACAGGAGAAGAAGCACGAGCTTAAAAATAAATCTGTCTCTCATCGCCATAATCGCTGAAATTATACCACAACACAATAGCTAACGAAAGAATTATTTGATAATTACGCGAAATAATGTTAAAATACCTTAAAAAAGAACAAGTCAGCCTCAATTATTTTATATGAAAAAATATATCACCGCGGCTTGATGAAAATCAAATATTTGGCGCTTAATTTTTTGCGGTTTATGGGACATCTGCAATGGCTCAGATTCGGCATAAGAAGCCGCTTGGCACGCTTTTTTATACGGGCCGTTCCCGTAAGTTCACGGTCGATTATTTCGGATTAAAATTTAGCGGTGATTTGAAAAATTCTGTTGATCGGGAAGTCTTTTTTTTCGGGGCCCATGAGAGATACGGATTGATGCTGGTGCGGGATTTGCTGCGGAATAAAGACCGCCCCATATCTATTGACGCCGGAGCCAACTGCGGTACATATTCGCTGTTTATGTCAAAATTTTGCGAGCAGGTTTATGCCTTTGAGCCTGACAAAGCCGCGCTGGCCGCGCTTAGAGAGAATATAGCGATAAACAATATCAGTAATATCTCCGTCCACGATATAGCGTTAGGAGACAAAAATTGTGAATTGGATTTATATATTGCGAAAAATGGCGATCCTGCCTGGTCCTCTTTTGCTTATGGCGGAGAGAGGTCGATATATGGTGATCATGTAACAGTAAGGGCCGTTAAGGGCGACGATATAGTTGAGGAGTTGCGCCTGAAAAAGATTGATCTCTTAAAAATCGACGTTGAAGGATATGAGAAGAAGGTATTGCAGGGATTAAAAAACTCGATAAATAAATTCCGCCCGATTATATTCATGGAGCTCTCGGATTTTACCAGAAAAAGCTTTCAGAATATCGATGAATGGAATGCGATAATGGGCGGATACAGGGTATATACTTTTAGAGGATATAGGCCTATACTTTTATTTTTTGATAGGCAAAAATATGGGCTTTCACAATTCGATTATTCATCTCCGGGAAAAGGTTTAAACAATATTTTGTGTCTGCCCGCATGAGATAGCAAATGATTTTCATATACCTCAATCTTATAACACTCAAGCAAGGAGCGTGACGTGAATATTTTAGTGATAAATTCTGGAAGTTCGTCGGTAAAATACAAATTGTTCGATGTCAGGGACGAAAGAGAGCTGGCCAAGGGGGTCGTTGAGAGGATAGGCCTGAAAAGGTCGAACCTCACGCATTCCTCATCCGACGGCAAGGAGGTCAAGCTTTCGAGGGATATACCCGACCATGACACGGCCATCAGGCTGGCCCTGGATTTCCTCACGCATAAGGAGCACGGCGTGATCGGGGATATTTCCGAGATAGCCGCCGTGGGGCACAGGGTAGTCCACGGCGGGGAGGAGTTCTCCGGCTCGGTGGTCATAGACAAGAGGGTGATAAAAGCCATCAAAGCGCACTGCAGGCTCGCGCCGCTTCATAATCCGCCAAATCTTGAAGGAATCAATGCGTGTGGCAAACTCCTTCCAAAAGCAAAAAACATAGCTATTTTTGATACGGCATTTCATCAGACGATTCCTGAAAAAGCTTTTCGTTATGCAATTCCTCAGGAATTTTAT
>CAZYBX010000005.1:0-15231 GCA_964645565.1 uncultured Planctomycetia bacterium
GCCGGTTCGGTATTCCAGTTGGGCCACCCGCAGCAGGGTGCGAAGGTGGTCGGGATTTTTTTCCAGAGCTTCATGCAGGATCGCTACCGCCTCCTCCGTATTGCCTTCGAGCACCTCGAGTGCCGCCAAGTTGCCGCTGGCATCCGGCGCCCCCGGTCAGATCTCGAGTGCCCGCCGAAAGGCGGCTTTGGCTGCCGATGCGTCCCCTTTACCCACGTGCGCGATGCCGATAAGCGTCTCCCTGCAGTCCTCTATCTTGGGATCTATGAGGTCCTGAAGGAGATTGATAAAGAACTGGTTAAGCGTCCCGCGCGAGTTGAAAAGCATCTCTTCCAGCGCCCCTACCACCGTGGAGACATCGGCTTCCCCGGAATGCCGGCTCCCCGACAGCTCGTTGATCTTGCTGCTGAATACGTCCAGATAGAACGGGTGTCCGTCGGCGAAAGCTATCATGAAATCCAAAAGTCCGCCGTCGATCCTTACATCGCTCAGCTTTTTCTTCAGGAACGCCTCGCTGGTCCTGCAGTCAAAACCGCCCAGGGTGATCTTTTCGAAATTGCCGAATAAAAGCGCAAGCTTCTCGGACAGGATCTTTTTTATGGACGTTACTTCGGAGCTGGCCACTATGTACAAGGTGTCCTTTTGCGTCATTATTTTTTTGCCGAAGCCCTTAAACGGGTCGCGGATGCCTATTCTGGAGAGATTATGGAATTCGTCCAGGATCACGACGCATGACTTTCCGGTCTCCTTTTTAAATAATGAGGTGAGGTTTAAAAGCTCCGAATACGCGTTTTCGGTCTTATCGAGCTGTATATCTTTGAGTATCTCCCTGACGGAAGAGACCGTCCCGGGTATGTCTCTTTCGCTTTCTTTGATCAGGTACTCCAGGTCGTCCCGGGCCTCCCTGTCGTTATATTTCAGATAGCTGTACAAAAGCGTCCCGATGAATTTTGTCGCGAACTGCCTGAACGGCTCCGGGAGCACTTCCAGATATATCGGCAGGATCTCGTTGTCCTTGAACGAGAATAGGAAGTGGTTAAGGATCGACGACTTTCCGGTGAGCCGGTGCCCGGTTATGGCGATGTTCTGCCTGTATCCGCCTTTTAAGGCGGATATCCTCTTTTCGAGAGTCGCCAGGACATCCTTTCTTCCGAAGAATTTTTCCCCCACTACCGGGTCGATAAGCATAAACGCCTTCCGCTACGGAAGATAATAGAAGGGATTTTGAGGTTCGTGCCCCTTCCTTATCTGAAAATGCAAATACGGCTGTTCCGCCCTTCCTGTTTTGCCTACTTTGGCTATCTGTTGGTTTCTCTTGATCTTTTGGCCGACGCGGACGACGATCTCCGAATTGTGAGCGTATACGGTTGAAAAGCCGTTCTCATGGTCCAGGATGATGGTCTTTCCCATACCCTTCATGTTTTCGTCGACGAAACTCACGACGCCGTTATCGGCGGCCACGACCTTGCTGCCCTCCCTCGCTTCTATGTCGATCCCCTTATTGGTCACCAGACCCTGCTGCGCACCGAAGTGCGATATGACCCTTCCCGAGACAGGCCATAAGAACTTGCCGGTCGCTTCTAAGGTGCCGCTGTCTTCCGGCCGCTCGTCTATGCGTCCGACTTTGGGGATAAAAAGCCTCTGCCCCACGTTAATAGTGGCCGCGTCCGGCAAGCGGTTCGCCCTTATGATCTTTTCTATGTCGACGTTGTATAGCTTGGATATCCTCCAGAGGGTATCGCCCCTCTGGACATCATAATAGGTGCCGGACGGCAGGCGGCTTCCGGCGAGGTCGACCATCGGGCCGGTAGAGGCGCATCCCGCCAGGAACAGCAGCAGGACTACATTTATCGAAAACAGCAAATATTTATTCATAACTCTGCATGTCGTTGTCCCACGGATGCTCCTGTTCATATTTGCACCTGTGTGAGGTACTGAAGCCGCTAAAATCCTCCGACTTGTCGGATTTCTTCACGCGGCTTCAGTACCAAACTTGCTTCGCAAGTTTGGAGCGGGTGATGGGAATCGGCGCCTCCGCCCTCGCGGAGCTCGGGCTCCGGTCGGCCACTCGCTCACTTACGGCCGGTCTACGACTTACGGCCTCTTCCTCCCGTTGGTCGGCGTTCGCTCACTTCGATTCCTGCCACCGCTCATCTTTCCATAAAGCTGGAGCGGGTGATGGGAATCGAACCCACGCAGCGAGCTTGGGAAGCTCGTATTCTACCATTGAATTACACCCGCCTGTTATTATCATTTTTCGTTACTCAAAATCTTGTCAGACGCCTGTAATCGTTATACCGCTTTTGAACATCCGCATAGGTTATACCGCTAAGTCTTCTTACGCTAAAGTCCTCAACAGTATAGGAGGCCAGGACCGTGCCGTATACTATACCCCTCCTGATCTCCGTATCCGAGGTCAGCCGGCCGCTTTTCCTTAAATATCCCATGAGTCCTCCGGCAAACGTATCGCCGGCGCCCGTCGGATCGTTTATAGTCTCCAGTGGATAGGCCGGGGCGGAAAAGACCGAATTGCGCGAAAATAGAAGCACCCCGTTCTCGCCCTTCTTGATTATCACCTTCTTTGGTCCCATGCCGATGATGGCCCTGCCGCACTTCAGAAGATTGGATTCATCCACCAGCCGCCTCGCCTCCCCTTCGTTCAAGAGGAATATGTCGATCTTCTTCAAAAGCTTCAAGAGGGCGCTCTTCTTGTTTTCTATCCAGTAGTTCATCGTATCGCAGGCGGTCAAGCGCGGATTTTCCACCTGATCCAGCACATGCATTTGCAGCTCGGGATTGATATTCGCGAGAAACACGGCGTCGCTTCTTTTATATTCTGGCGGTATCTTGGGTGAAAATGCTTCAAAGACATTGAGATGGGTATATATCGTCTCGGGGTTGCTGAGATCGTAGCCGTATTTTCCCTTCCATCTGAAAGTGGAGCCCCTGACTACCTCAAGCCCTCTTATGTCTATGCCGTGTTTCTTGAAGACCGGGTAGTATTTGTCCGGAAAATCCTCGCCTACCACAGCCACGAGGTTTACGGGTGCAAAATAGCCGGCGCTTATCGAAAAATAAGTGGCCGAACCGCCCAGGGCGTTTTCGACTTTGCCGAAAGGCGTCTCGACGGAATCAAGGGCTACGGAACCGACCACCAATATCGACATCTTAATCCCCTTTGGCTTCGTCGAATATCTTTATGGAGCAGTATTTGTCGCACATCGTGCAGACGTCGTCTTTTAACAACGGCGCCGAACCTTCTCTGAACGACTTGGATTTCTCGGGATCTATGGATAATGCGATCTGCTTTACCCAGTCCCTCTTCTTGCGGGCAAGCGAGATAGCGTCGTCCGCATCGGTCGCTCCCTTGACGCCCTTCGCTATGTCGCCGGCGTGCGCCGCGATCTTGGCGGCGACGACCCCTTCTTTTACGTCATCTATCGAAGGCAGCCTCAGATGCTCCGCCGGAGTGACATAACAGAGAAAATCCGCTCCGGCCGCCGCGGCTATTGCCCCGCCTATCGCGCTTGTTATATGATCATAGCCGGGGGCTATATCAGTCACTATCGGCCCAAGCACGTAAAAAGGCGCGCCGTCGCAAAGGGATTTCTGAAGCTCCACGTTTTCCCTTATCTGGTGTATGGGTATGTGGCCCGGGCCTTCTATCATCACCTGGACGCCGTAATCCCTTGCCTTCCTGGCGAGCTCGCCCAATATTATAAGCTCCGTGATCTGCGCTCTATCCGTCGAGTCATTGATACATCCGGGTCTCATCCCGTCCCCCAGGCTGATCGTCACATCATGTTTTTTTGCTATTTCCAGCACCTCGCCGTAATGCTCATACAAGGGATTTTCGCGTCCCGTCCTGACCATCCACTGGATCGTCAGCGCGCCGCCCCGGCTGACGACGTCGAGCAGGCGCTTTTCCTCCCGCAGTCTTTTAAACGCTTCCGCGGTGACGCCGCAGTGCAAGGTAAAAAAGTCCACCCCTTCGCGCGCCTGTTCTTCCAGGCAGTTTAAGACGTCTTTCGCGGTCATGTCGCCTATTTCCCCGCCTGTCCTTAAGATATCCGCGACTATTTCGTATATAGGGACGGTCCCGACGGGTACCGGCGATTTTTCAAGGATCAGCTTTCTGATCGTCTTTAGATTTTCTCCCGTGGACAGGTCCATGACCGTATCCGCGCCCCACCTTACTGCCGCCTCAAGCTTTAAGACCTCATCATCGATGCTTTCGCGTCCGAGAGAGCTGCCTATATTGGCGTTGACCTTAGTCTTCAACCCTTTCCCGATCCCGGTATAATTCTTGATCCGCCGCCCGGCGTTGGACGGGATGACTATACTGCCGCGCGATATGCCTTCCATTATGTACTCGGGGCTGAGGTTTTCGGAGTTCGCGACAAAACGTATCTGCTCAGTGGCCGTCTTATTCCGGGAAGCTTCAATCTGAGTCATCGATCGCCTCTTTGAGTCTTTTTACCGACGAATATACATCTCTCGCTTTTATGGCGGAAGACGCTACCGCCACGCGTCCCGCGCCGGCGTCTTTCAGCTCTCTGATATTGGCCCGGGAGATGCCGCCTATCGCAAAGCAGGGAATGCCCACTTCTTCGGCGACGCGTTTTAAGACGGAAACGCCTATGGGGGCGGCCCCTTTTTTCGTATCCGTTTTGTATATGGGGCCTATGCCTATGTAATCCGCGCCTTTAGACTCGGCTTCTTTGGCCTGCTTTACGTTATGCGCTGATATCCCGATGATCTTCCTTCCCAGTAACCTGCGGGCCTCATCGATCGGTAGATCACTCTGTCCAAGATGCACCCCGTCGGAATCGACAAGGCGCGCTATATCGACCCTGTCGTTTATGATGAAAAGTCTGCGGTTCATTTTAGTCAGTTTCTTTATAGTCTCGGCGAGCCTCAAGAATGTACCGTCGTCGGATGTCTTATCCCTCAGCTGTATGATATCGGCGCCGCCTCTGAGCGACTCTTCCGCTATCTCAAACAGGTCGCGTTTCCTGCCGATCAGATCTTTGTCGATTATCACATACAGCTTACAGTCTTTCAACTATGTCCTTCTCCAGGGAATACAATTCAAAGCGCATGTTTTTGAACACGCCGGATGTCCGCCCTCCGGAAAGCTTCGAGAACTCCTCGAGCACCCTGACGGATTCCTCCGCCCTCTTTATATTCGCCTTGAAGATATCGTCCACATCCCTTCTCTTTGATTCGCTTTTTATCGTTTCCCTGCCGACATCACCGTCGGAATCCCTGAACTTAGCCAGTATCTTCCCGCTTCCGTCGATCGTCTTGACCGCCGCGAGGGTCTTATGCCTCAGCGATTTAAAGCGCCGGGCGGATCTCCCGTCCGATATGATGAAGCGCGTGATGTCTTCGCAGACCCTAAGCGCCTCCCTCAGCCTGTTTGCATTGGCGTCCAGCAGCCGATAGACCTTGCCGTTCATCCCGACCGTCCCGTAAGCATATTGATAAGGCGCGTTGTTGAATAACCTTTTTCCAGGCTGACAGTCCGCACCTTGCCGCCGTAGGATTCCACTGTGTCGCGTCCTATTATCTCGTTTTTTTTCCAGTCCCCGCCCTTTACGAGCACGTCGGGTCTTAATATCCCTATGATCCGGCCGGGATCGGGTTCGCTGAATATGGTGACGTAGTCCACGAAACTGAGGGCAGAAAGGACGAGCGCCCTGTCCTTTGCGGGGTTTAAGGGTCTCTTTTTTCCCTTTATTTTTTTAACGGATGCGTCGCTGTTCACCGCCACGACGAGGATATCGCCGAAGGACCTGGCTTTCTTAAGCAGCTTTATATGGCCTTTATGTATGATATCAAAACAGCCGTTGGTGAATACAATCCGCCTGCCGTTTCCTCTTAAGCCGGCAAGTGTCTTCTTAAGCTTAAGCGCTGTTTTGACTTTGCTGTTCATATTAATTATTTTTTAATGAGGATTCCGCTATTTCCGCGATTATATGGCCTATCAGTATATGGACTTCCTGTATTCGCGCGGTTTCCATAGCGTCTACTATAATGGACAGGTCGCAGAGGCCTTTGAGCAGTCCTCCGTCTTTTCCCGTGAGGCCGATCGTGCTTATTCCTTTTGCCCTGGCGGATTTTACCGCTTCGATGACATTTTCGGCGTTTCCGCTGGTGGATATCGCAAGAGACACAGCCCCATTTTTACCAAGTGCGTCGACAAGCCTTCCGAAAGTCGTCTCTTAGCCGTAGTCGTTCGCAAGAGCGGTCATGGTGGATGTGTTAGCGGTAAGGGCCAGCGCCGGCAGCGCCTTGCGTTCGGCCTTAAACCTCCCTACGAACTCCGCGGCGATGTGCTGGCTGTCCGCCGCGCTGCCTCCGTTTCCGAATATGATAAGCTTGCCGCCGCCCTTTATGGAATCGATTATCATCCTAACGGCCTTTTCTATATTCGGGACCTGGCTTTCGAGGGTCCTCTCTTTGGCCTCTATGCTTTCCCGTATTATATGCTCTATAAGGTTTTTCATGGCACCTCTGGCGGGGACACTCACTTTCAGTGAGTGTCCCCAAGGGATCAGCCAAAGAATATCTTAGCCGTATTGTATAGTTCTTCGCTTACGGTCTTGAGCTTGCCGACGGCCTTCTCGATCGGGACGTCGATTATGTCGTTTCCGCTTAAGCTCACCATCCTGCCGAATTTCTTCTTCTCCACGAGCCTTGCCGCCGCTACTCCGAACCGCGTCCCCAGCACCCTGTCCGCGGCGGTCGGGCTTCCGCCTCTCTGCAGGTGCCCCAGTACAACTGAGCGCGTCTCAAAGCCTGTCATCTCCTCGATCTTAGCGGCAAGCAGAGACCCGATTCCGCCTAGTCTCACATGGCCGAAGGAATCGAGCTTTTCCTCCTGAATCACCATGCTCTTATCTTTAAAGGTGGCGCCTTCCGAGGCTGCTACGATCCCGTACTTTTTGCCTTTCTTCCTGGCTTTTTTGAGTATTTCCACCACCTCATCGAGGTCGAACGGTATCTCGGGTATCAGGATGACATCGGCCGATCCGGCTATTCCCGCATATAGGGTGATCCAGCCGGCATGCCTGCCCATTATCTCTACTACTATTATCCTGTGGTGGCTTTCGGCCGTAGTCCTGATCCTGTCCAGCGCCTGCGTAGCTATATTTACGGATGTGTCAAATCCGAATGTGACATCTGTCGCAGAAAGGTCGTTGTCTATCGTCTTAGGTACGCCTACCACGTTCAGACCTTCTTTGGAAAGCTTGGACGCGACGCCCAGGGTGTCTTCTCCGCCAATGACTATCAGGGCATCAAGCTCGAGGTACTTGTAGTTCTTTTTACATTTATCAACGGCGCCTTCTATCTTGAAAGGATTAGTCCGGCTTGTTCCGAGTATCGTCCCTCCCTTATCCACTATCCCCGCTACCGAATCCGCATCGAGCGTCACATGGTCTTTGTCTATCAACCCCTTCCACCCGTCGCGCAAACCTATGACTTTATATCCGTTTTGGACGGCGGTCTTGACCGCGCCCCTCAATACGGCATTGATGCCGGGGCAATCTCCTCCTCCCGTCAGTATACCGATCTTTTGCATATCCGGATCTCCCTCTTTATACCCATTTTGGTCGTCTGTCGACAGTCGACGGTCGACAGACGACTAGATCACCCTTCCCCGTACTCGATCCCCTTAAAAATGCCTTTTTTCTCATCTATATCTTCGATTTTTTTCGATGATCTCTCTTTCGGTTCTTTAGAGGCTATCTTCGCTATGTGGACCTTGATATTTATCGGCTCCTCTATTCCCAGCATCTCCTGCATCCTGCGCTTGAGTATGCTCTGTATCCTTTCCGTTGCCTCCGGTATATTGGCATTCGAATATACGACGACCCTATTGGTGATGTTTATTCCCTTTTTACTTGCCTTGACGTCGGCCCTCAACTCCTTCACTTCGGGGATATGGGATGAGGAACGTCTTATAAAATCCTCTATAGCCGAAAGGGAGATGGTGACCCTTCCGCTGGGGTTGTCAAAAGCTATCGTCTTTTCCCTCTGCATATTACCCAGCGATATCTGAACGGCGACTAGACTGTAAAGTATCAAGAGCAGGCCGACGAGTCCGATCGCCAGGCGGATATTCAAAGTGTCAAAGGCATATTCCATGACAGGGATGATATCTTCCATCAGGATCAGGTTCAGTGAAAAAGCGATCAATGCGCCTCCTATAGCAAGAAAAACAAGGGTATACACCAACATCGTGAATCCGCTGAATATTCTCATCTTTTCCTCCCTTAAATTATTATGAACCCGTCTCGTCGCCGATCTCCGACGGGATGCCGGGTTCTTCTTCGAGACTCTTCCCCGGAACCGGGTCCCTTCGATTCTCCAACTCCACTATTCTGACGCTTACCTCCGTTACGGTCAAACCCGTCATGTGCTCTACCGCTTTTTTGACGTTTTCCTGGACGATAGCCGCGTACTGAGGTATGTTCAGGCCGTATCCCATTGTTATTTTCAAGCTCAGCTTGACCTCGGAAGCGCTCGAGAACTCCAGGGAGACTCCTACCGCAGGTTCCCTTTTTCTCAAGGCGTTCCATATTTTTTTTAATGGATTAGTGCGTATGCCGTAGACACCTCTTATCTCCGTGGCGGCCTTTAACGCTATGTTTTTGATGACCTCGTTATTTATGCTTATGTCGCCGAGGTTGGTGTCGTTGTATTCTGCAGTCATTTTTCGCCTTCCTCCTCTATTACGCTTATGAAGTCCGTGGATATATCGCCCTTTATAAAATTGGGGTTGCTGAATATGTCCTTGAGGAACGGTATGGTGGTCTTAATGGGCTTGATCGTGAATTCGGCCAGCGCCCTTCTCATTATGCTTATGGCCTCGTTCCTCGACTTGCCGTAAGTGATCAGCTTGCCTATCATGGAGTCATAATAAGGCGATACCACATAATCCGTATGCACTACGGTATCCAGCCGTACGCCGCGGCCGCCCGGCGCGCTGTATTCGGTGATCTTGCCGGGAGAGGGCATGAAATTATTCTCCGGGTCTTCGGCGTATATGCGGGCCTCAATAGCGCTGCCGTTAAGCCTTACATTTTCCTGTTTTAAAGACAGCTTTTTCCCGCCGGCGATATTGATCTGTTCTTTTATGAGGTCGAGACCGGTGACCATCTCGGTGACCGGATGCTCCACCTGTATCCTCGTGTTCATCTCCATGAAGTAAAAATCACCGCTCTGGTCCAGAAGATATTCTACCGTGCCGGCACTTATGTAATTTACGCTTTTTGCCGCCCTCACCGCAAACTCTCCCATTCTTTTGCGCAGCTTTTCGTCTACTGCGGGCGAAGGCGATTCCTCGATCAGCTTCTGGTGCCTCCTCTGTATCGTGCAGTCTCTTTCGCCAAGTTGTATGATGTGGCCTTTCGAATCACCCAGGATCTGGATCTCGATATGCCTGGGTTTCTGCACATATTTTTCGATATAAATCTCCGAGTTTCCGAATGCGGCTTCCGCCTCGCGCTGCGCCGTAAGAATGGAGCTTATAAGGCGCACGTCATTGTGGCACACCCTCATCCCCCTGCCGCCTCCGCCTGCTGCGGCCTTGACTATCACGGGATATTTCAGCTTTTTCGCTACTTTAAGGGCCTCCTCCTTTGTCTTTATCGCTTTGTCGCTGCCGGGTATTACGGGAAGCCCCGCGCGCTTCACGGCGTTTTTTGCGGCAAGCTTATCACCCATCAGGCGCATGCTGTCGGGGTTCGGACCGATAAATTTTATATTGCAGGATTCGCACACCTCGGCGAAATGCGCGTCTTCCGCCAGAAACCCGTATCCGGGGTGTATGGCTTCGACGTCCGTGATCTCCGCCGCGCTTATTATGGCGGGGATATTAAGATAACTCTTGGCGCTTTGCGCCTCGCCGATGCAGACAGCTTCGTCGGCAAACTTGACGTGCGGAGAGTTGATATCCGCTTCCGAATAGACGGCGACGGTCTCTATATTCATCTCGCGGCACGTTCGTATTATCCGCAGGGCTATCTCGCCTCTATTGGCGATCAGTATTTTTGAGAACATAGACCTCTACTCCGGTTCCACTAAAAAGAGGGCCTGGCCGAATTCGACGGGATCGGCGTTTTCTACCATGGCGGATACGATCTTCCCCTTTACATCCGATTTGATCTCGTTCATAAGCTTCATGGCTTCTATTATGCAGACGACCTGCCCTACTTCGATGCGGTCTCCCGTCTTGACGAAAGGCGGTGCGTCCGGCGAAGGCGCCGAGTAAAAAGTGCCCACCATCGGTGATTTTATTTCGATTGTCTTTGACGCGGGCGGAGCGGCCGCCTGTTCGGCCTGGGCATAGGGTGCCGACAGGGAGGGTTTTGGCGCGGTGCTTTCAACCGTCTTCTCCGCAATGCCTTCGCCTCCCTTTTTGAGGCGTATTTTTAGACCCTGCTTCTCGAGCTCAAACTCCGAGAGATTATTCTCATTCATCAGGCTTATCATCTCTTTTATTTCTTTGATGTTCATGGTTACCCCTTTACATTGACTAAGCGCGGCCTATATATGTGCCGGTCCGCGTGTCGATCTTTATCATGTCTCCCGTATTTATAAAAAGCGGCACCTGGACGGTCGCGCCGGTTTCAAGCCTGGCGCTCTTCGTCCCCGGCTTGACGGTGTCTCCTTTTAAGCCGGGGTTGGCTTCCGTGACCTTTAGGTTTAAGAACATAGGCAGCTGTATATCCATTATGTTTCCATCATATGAGGACACGGTGACCTCGGTGTTCTCTTTCAAAAAATCTTTCGCGCCGCCTACCTGCTCTTCGGATAATGTTATCTGCTCATAAGTCTCGTTGTCCATAAAATTGTAATGCGAGTCGGCCGAATATAAAAACTGGTACTTCTTCTCTTCTACGAATACCTCCTCCACAGTCTCGCCCGCCCTGAAGGTCCGGTTTAATACGCCTCTCGATTTGACGTTCCTCAGCCTTGTGCGGACAAAAGCCCCGCCCTTGCCCGGTTTATGGTGCTGGAATTCCATGATCATGTAGACATCGCCGTCGAGTTTGATGAAGAGGCCGTTTTTAAATTGATTTGTCGATATCATCCGTCAGTACCTCATGCCCCTTTCGCGTTACCCTGACCACGTCTTCTATCCTGAGCCCTCCGCAGCCTGGGATGTATATACCGGGCTCTACGGTAAAGACCATCCCCTCTTTCAGAAGCCCGCTGTCGGATTTAGATATCATAGGCCTTTCGTGTATCTCCAGACCGATGCCATGGCCGGTATTATGCCCGAAAAACCGCCCAAATCCTTTATTTTCAATAAGTTGCCTTGCAGCGAGGTCGATCTCGCATATCCTTACGCCGGGCCTTATACGTTGAATAGCCCGGTCCTGCGCGTCCAGCAGGATCGCGTATATTTCGGCAAATTTAGAGCTTATTTTACCCAAAGAGCGCATCCTTGTCAAGTCTGAATTATAACCCCCTAATTTACAACCAATATCAATTAATATTAATCTATTATTACCGATTTTGACATGTTTAGGGATATAGTGGGGCTGGGAAGCGGACGGCTGGCTTGCGATTATCGGCTCAAAGGACGGCGCGTCAGCCCCCCTTCTTATAAATGACTCCTTTATGTATTTTGCGGCCTGTATTTCCGTAAGATCGGGGCGCAGGATGCCATTTAAGGATTTAAGCGCATCCCCGGTCACTTTTACCGCTTTTTTCAGCGCCGCGATCTCATCCGCGTCCTTTGTCTCCCGCACCGATTCCACTATTCCGCCGGTCGGGACCAGCTTTATTTTTTTCAATGTCCTTTTTAACCGTTGAAAATGTTGCAGATTGAGGTAATGTGATTCGACTCCCAGACTCCGGATGCCTGATTTACCGAGAACAGAGGCGATGATTTCGTCCGGAGCCCGGTTTCCATCGGCAATAAACACCTCTATCCCCCGCCGCGCGAGAGACTTAGAGGCCGCTTCGGCATATATAAAATCCGTAACAACAAAAGACTTTTTGTGGTTTACGACGAGAAGCGCCTCCGTAGCGACAAATGAAGTCAGATAGAATATATTCTCCGGTTTAGTGACTAATAACGAGTCTATCTCATTTTTACGGAGGCCGGCTGTTACAGCATCGATTCGTTTTTTATACATGTATGGTCATTCTTTCCCGGCCGCGCTTGCCGCGGCCTCGAGCCCCAGAAGATAGCTGTTCAGTCCGAAGCCGCAGATGCTCCCCTTGGCGACCGGAGATATAAGGGATTTCTGCCTGAACTCCTCGCGGGCGTATATATTGGACAGGTGTACTTCGATCACAGGCAGGCGGACCGCGCTTATCGCGTCCCGTATAGCGACGCTTGTGTGTGTATAGGCGGCCGGGTTTATGACTATCGCGCTGAACTTTTTATCCGCCCCGCCTACGATCTCCACTATCTCGCCTTCATGATTAGACTGAAAGAATTCCACCCCTAACTTCAGGGCTTTGGCCCTCTTCGATATCGCGGAATTTATCGTCTTCAGGTCAAAGGTCCCGTATACGCCGGTCTCGCGCTTTCCCAGAAGATTCAGGTTGGGTCCGTGGATCACCAGGATCTTTTTCATGGCTTCTCCTTGGTTATTGCAAATGGCAGTTGCCATTGTTAAGTAGGTTAGGGACATGTCACTTGAGGACAGGTCCTATACAATTTGTTCAGGACCCGTCCCCAAGTGACACGTCCCTGTCCTCTGCTTCGCTAATAAGCATCACGGGTATGCCGTTTCGTATGGGGTAGCGCCGGCCGCACTTAACGCAGGTTATCTTATCACCTTCAAGTCTTACGCCGCTTTTACAGGCCGGACATACAAGGATCTTCATCAATTCATCGTCGATCATGGCAGTTCTCCTATCGGATATTACTTAAGTCGACCGTTTTCACCTTATACCGCCCCATGGCGAGATGTATTATACCACCTATCAGGGCGGTTGTTAACAACAAACCGAGCCATAGAAAGGCAATGGCCAATGCCTTGTCTTTGCCGATGAATGGGCTGAGTATTATGACTATGGACATCTCTCTCGGGCCTGTCCCGTATATGGAAGGTATCATGCTTGCTATGGAAGCTACAGGCATCGCCAGTAACACCGCGATAAGAGGCACGGGCGAGCCGAGGCCGGCCGCTATGATATAGACGGCGATAAAAGCGGTCGCCTGCCCCGCCGCCGAGATAAGCAGGCATTCGGACAATCTCGTCTTATATCCCTTGAAGCTATGCACGGCATTGTATATTTCTTTGGATTTCTCTTTTACGCCGGCCGGCACAAGCGGCTCAAGTATGCGGGAGAAAAAGCCCGCCAGGCGCTTATTGAATAAAAACACAAATAATAATATGCATGTGAATAGAAAAAGCGGCAGCACCCAGTTAAAATCGGATTTAGGTATATCTTTCGAAAAGAATAAGGCGGCAATAGCGATGAGGAACAGACTGCACATCCCGAGCAGCCTGTCCATGAATACCGTGGTGTAGGAGTGGACGGCGCTTTTGCTGGCCTGTGATATATAAAAGGCCTTGGCCACATCGCCGCCGACGGCGGTCGGCAAAAAACTCGAGAAGAAATAACCGACAAACGTCAGCTTGACCAGGTCTATGAATTTTAACGAAATATTTTTAGTGGCGAGCAATACCTTAAGCCTGAAGGAGGCTATAAAAGTAGAGCCCACGAAAGTCAGATAGGCGGCGATTATCGCGTTTGCCGGGATATTCTTCACCGCGACGAGCATCTTTGGTATGCTGTCGCGCATCATATAAAGCAGAGCTGCTATCAGGGCGATGCTTACGGCCGCCCTCATCAACAGCAGGATCTTTTTCTTCATCTGTTCCCGGTGAGCTTGGCGCGCTCTTCCGACTTATCGAGCGTCTCTATGTGAGCTAGTTTATCGGACAGCTTGATGAGCCTTTTTTCGCCTTCCGAATAAGTGTTCTTTGCGTTGTCTATATGCCTGCCTATCTTTGAAAAGTCCGTGGTAAACCTGTCGAATCCGCTTCTTAACTGGGCAAGGCTGAACAATATCTCTTTGGCGCCCTTTTCGATCGCCATACCCTTGAGGCCCAGAAGTATCACCCTTAGGTACGCATAAAAACTATTGGGAGAGACCGGGATCACCTTTTTATCCACCGCGTACTGGAATATCCCGGACTCCTCGTTCAGCTTCTCGTCCTTGATTATTGTCTCGTAATAGACGTTTTCGGCCGGTATATACATCAGCGCGAAATCAAACGTCCCTTCCTCGGGAACGATATATTTTTCCGAGATCTTTTTTATATGATTTTTTATGTCTACGATGAAACTCTTCTTCAGGTGTACGCGCTCTTCTTCGTTTTCGGCCAGCGTTATTCTTTTGAAGTTTTCAAGCGGAAATTTGGCGTCCACCGGGACGATTCCCTGCCCGAAGCGTATCACCGCGTCCACCCTCTCCTTATTTTTGAACTCATGCTGCAGTTCGTAATATTCGCGCGGGAGTATCTGCCTGAGAAGGTCCTCCAGTATGAACTCGCCTATACCCCCTCTCATTTTGGGCGCCCGGAGAAGGTCCTGCAGACTGGATATATTCTTCCCTATTTCATAAAGCCTCTGATTGGACTCTTCCAGCCTGCCCAGATGCTCTCTGACATCTCCGACCGCCCTTGTGGCGCTCTCCAGCCTTCCGCTGATATCCCTGTTCGCGTCCTGGATAGTGCTAAGGCTGTCTTTGAGATGAGCCGTCAGATTGTCGTTTATCTGCCTGAGGTTATCGGATACATCGCTGCCCATTTTACCCAGGTGTCTGGAGAAATGCATCGCCAGCTGGATCACCAATCCCAGTATGCCGAGCGCAATGACAGCGATCAAGAACATCAGACTGTTCATATGCCTATAATTTCCCCGCGGAGGCCGTATATTTCATCCTTAATTCATACAGGACGTTGTCGATAAGGTTGGCTTCGTGGCCGCTTAGATTGCCTTTGGTCTTTTCCTTCAGCATCGCCAGCGTGTCTATCATGTATTTTGCCTGATCGAGATTTTTATCCCTTTTTTGCGTAAATGGATTGTCGATCTCGCCGAGGAATATCAAGGTCTGCATGGAAAGGCTGGATATGAATATGCTGAAGTTCGGCTCATGCGCCGCATTCTCTTTTTTTTCTTCATTTGCGTCAGCGCTCATATGTCTCCCCTTTTGTCGTTACCCCGTAATCCTTTTTATCTCTTTTA
>CAZYBX010000005.1:15241-20481 GCA_964645565.1 uncultured Planctomycetia bacterium
CAGCTCAGCAACCAGCGTCAGCCCCAGGATGACATACAGCCGCTTGCGGCGGATATGCTTCAGGAACTCATAGCCGATAACCACCCTCAGTTTTTCCAGCTCACTCAAGAGACCCCTCCTGTCAGCTCAAGATAGGCACCCTCAAGCGATTTGTATTTCTTCTCCAGCGCGGCGAGCTCTCCCTGCTGAACGGCGATATTGGCGCTGTCGAAATCAAGCTGATTTATTCCTTTTAACTCCGGCCTTATTATTATATCCGCCTGTTTTGACTGATGGCGGTTTAGCTCGTCGCCCGTGATCTGGAACGCCTGCAGGATTATGGTGAATATGCTTTTGATCTCCCCCACTTGGACGCAAAAGCCGACGTCCACAGCCACTACCGAGCGGGCGCCCATATTCCTTGCGACGCTCACCGGGACCGTGTTTATGATCCCTCCGTCCACGAGCAGCTGCCCGTTTATGCGCTGAGGGACGAATATGCCCGGATAAGAGCAGCTTACCCTCACGGCTTCCGCGAGAGGCCCTTCCGTGAAGACCACTTCCTTACCGTTCTCAATATTGGTAGCTACTACGGCAAGAGGTATTTTTGTGTCGGAAAAACTATTCTCGCCAACGAATTCTTTTATGATGCTGAATATCTTGTTTCCTTTGATGAGCCCCAGCGTGGGCGGCAGGCTGAAGTCCAGGCTATCGCGGGCATTGAATCTTAGGGCCGCTTCCTCCGCGTGTTTTATATCCTGCCCGAGCGCGTAAGAAGCGCCTATAAACGCGCCTATACTGGTGCCGACCACCAGGTCGAATCCTATCTTTTCTCTTTGAAACGCCTTTATGACGCCAATGTGAGCGAGGCCTCTCGCGGAACCTCCCCCCAAAACGAGAGCGGTCTTCCTCCCCTTGCCCATCAACTTCGGGAAATAGTCTATCAAGCTCATCTTATTATCACCCCTCCGTAGCCTACTACCGAAGAATAGTCGCCTGAGGCGTCGCCGCTCGTCCTGTAGTCGATAAGTTCGGCTTCCTTGGCTCCCATGGCCTTTGCGGCGCTCAGAGTTATGATGACGGGCCCGACACCGCACATCGATATATCCATCCTGAGGACCTTTTCCAGCAGCTCGTCTTCGTCCATCTTCAAAATAGCGGATATCGCTTCCATATCTTTCGACTTGGCCTTTTCGTGAGGTTCATAATGCGTCATGTCGCTCGAGGCGATGATCGTGAAATCTTTTTTTAGTTTCTTCAAGGCAGAAGAAAGTTCCCGCCCCGATTTTTTAAGGTCGGAGATGTTTGCGCTCGCTACGCATAGCGGCAGTATCTTGAAATCCTTCGCTGTGTATTGAATAAATGGCAGTTGGACTTCTATGGAGTGCTCATAGGCATGGGCGGCCTCATCGGCGCGGAATAGCGCGGAGCTGTCGATCAGGCATCCGGCCAGTTCTTCGTCTACCTCAACGTTGCCGAGGGGCGTATTCCAGTTTCCCTTGGGAAAAACGCTGAAGGGTTTACCGATGCCGGTATGATTTGGTCCGATGATCACATAGAGCCGTTCGGGCGTAAGCCTGGAGAAGACTTGACCCGCTACCGCGCCGGAGTACATATACCCCGCGTGGGGGGACACCGCGCCCAGGGCCTTTTCCCGTTTTTCCTTACTTCGTATCAGCCCGGCCAGCGTCTTCTCCAGCCCCGCCTTCGTTCCGGGGTAGAATTGGCCCGCGACTACCGGCTCCCTCGCTTTCATGGCTCACCTTTCATCGAATAAATTTTTTAGGTATTCCAAACCCCTCTTTATCTCGCCGGAGGTCGCCGGGTAATGGGGTTCTAGAACCTTCAAGGCGCCTTTTTTTATATAATTCTTTAATGCCGAAAAGTCCAGTTCGCCGGCGAGCGGCGCCTGATGGTCGTCAATGATGCCTTTTATGTCGTGTATATGGACCCCTATTAAGCGGTCCGAGAACCTGTCCAGGTATTCTCTGTGCCCCGCAATTTTAAGGTTTTCGAAAACCTGCGCGTGCCCCATGTCATGCCAGTAGCCGATGTTTGAATCCGGGCCGAACCGCTCGAAAATCACTTCAAATTCATCGATCGAGGGAAGTTCCCTGAAATAGAAGCGGTTTTCAAGGCCGAGCTTTATCCCGCGTTTATTTGCGTGAGCGGACAGGGCTTCCATGCTCTTAAGGAGCGACTCTAAATATCCCTTTTTCAGCTCCTCCCGCCTCTCCGACTGCATTTGCGCAAGCAGCGGGAGGACTTCGCCGCCTTCGCCCATCACCTTTGCGAGTTTCCTCGTCCTATCCCTTATATTAAGCCTTCCGGAGTGGATTATGACGGCTTCCGCCTTAAGCGCCGATGCCGTATCTATAGTCTCCTTAGTCTGCAGCAAGGCCTTTTTTCTTTCGGTACCGTCTATCGAAGCGAGCGAATAGTGGTCGGGCGAGACCTTTTTTGCCCTTACGTTTTCCGGGACAGGGCAAAAATTATGGAGGCTCACGACCTTTATCGCTCCGGCCGAGACGAGCCCTGCTATCTCCTTTACCATATGTTTTTTTAAGTTAAAATCGAGCTCTATATGGTCGAAGCCGATCCCCTTGATCTCTTCCACCATCAGGCGGGCATTGCGGTGTCTGCCTGAGTTCCATGCCGTCGATAATGCAAACATACCTTACCGTTATTCCGCGCCGTCCCCTTCGCCGTAAACCTTGACTATAACGTAATTATCCAGGTCAAAGTACTGGTTCGCCGCCCTCTGTATCTGGCCGGGGGTAACGGCGTTGATTTTTTCATCGTAGGTCTCATAATTCTTATAACCAAGGCCGTATAATTCATCCAGCGCCGTGGCGAAACCGAACGAGCTGTTTGTCTGAAGGTCTGACATGGCCTGGGCAAGGAGATACCTCTTCGCGGCCAGAAATTCGTTTTCGGAGACCGGGTTTTCCTTCAGGTCCTTCGCCTCTTTCAATATGGCTTCCTTTATCTTTTCGAGATTTTCCCGGGCGCTCAACGCGTAAAAAATAAAACAGCCTTCCTCAAGGCCCGGCTGAAACGAGGTGCCTACGATATACCCCATCCCGAGTTTTTCGCGTATGTTATTGAACATCCTTCCGTTATATCCCGATGTTACAGCTTGCATGACCTCGAAGACGTAACGGTCATTGTCCGCCAGCTTGACGCTGGGAAAGCCCAGTATGATCATGGATTGCTCTCTGGTCATTTCGAAGGAAGCCTGCTCTTTCCCGTTCGGTTTTAAAGCTGCGGCGATCTGGGGCATAACCGGCGCGTCTCTTTTAAAATCACCGAAGACGCGTTTTACCTCGTCCGTGACCGCGGCGGGGTCGATATCGCCGCTGACGGTCACTACCATGTTTCCGGGGACGCAAATCTTGTTATAAAATTCAAGTATATCGCTGCGCTTAAGGCCGTCTATGCTGTCCGGGGTGCCGAGGGGGTGAAGGCTGTACGGGTGGTCTTTGTAGAAATTCTTTTTAAAAAGCATAAGACCGGAGCTTATTATGTCGTCGTCCCGTTCTTTGATGGCCGCAAGGGTAAGCCTCTTTTCCTTTTCTATTTTATCTTCGGAGAACGCGGGGTGGATTATGACCTCGCTTAGGACCTCTATGCCTTTAC
The DNA here is from genome assembly GCA_964645565.1 of uncultured Planctomycetia bacterium. Taxonomy (GTDB): domain Bacteria; phylum Omnitrophota; class Gorgyraeia; order JAHIPI01; family JAHIPI01; genus BS750m-G14. Next base: position 18,860 of record CAZYBX010000005.1, read on the forward strand.
GCCAGTCTTCACTTAACAGATTTATCCTGACGCCGAGACTATTGTTTGCGCTAAAACCATAAATGCCGCCGCCTTGAAACTCGATAGCCCTCTTTATATCTTCCTCGGACATGTCTTCCGTCCCGTCCAAAAGGAGCTGTGAAGTAAGGTGCGAAACGCCGTTAGCCGCGGCGGTCTCAGCCCTGACGCCTCCTAAAAATAAGGCGGATATCGAACAATTGGCGGTGGAGTGGTCCTCGGCGACGAGTATCCTCATGCCGTTTGCCATATCGTGTTTCTCGATGCTGCGGATACCTGCAGTGACAGGCTCCGGCCCGGGTCCGGCGCCATCTTTTTGCTTTGGCAGTACGTGTACGATGTTCAACCGTTCTTTTTTAAGATATCTTTCCGCGGCGGATCTTACGTCTTCATCGGTTACCTTGGATAATTTTTCGACATATTTTTCGGAAAAATGGTAATCACCCGAGACGGCCTCGCTTATGGATATATCCCTCGTCCTGCCCTCTACCGTCTCGAGCGTATTTACCAGGTCCGCCTTTACTATGTTTCTGACTTTTTTCAGGTTTTCGCCGCTTATGCCGTTTTTTCTTATCTTTTCTATTTCTTCCAATACGGCCGCGATAGCTTCGTCCGCTTTATCCGGGTCGGCGGTAAAATAGATGTAGAAAAGCCCTGAGTCACGCAGCGTGGGATTCCGGCAGGATATATGGTAGACCAGTTGTCTTTTGTTACGCAGCTCCCTCGTCAGAATGGAATCTTCTCCGTCGCCCAGCGCCACGGATAACACATCCAGCGGGTATAGCGCGGCATCGTCTATCGACACGCTCCTGTAAGACAGCGACACGTGCGCCGTCCGGATATCTCTATATTCCGTCCTTGTTCTTGGGTTCGACTGCGGAGGTTCGGATATAGACGGTATATCCGCGACAAAGTTGCGCCTGAGGGGGCCGAAAATACCCTCCACTTCCCCGAAAAGCCCTTCTTTGTTTACATCCCCGCCTATTACCAGAATCATCCGATGCGGCGAATAACGGGATGCGTAGTAATCTTCGAGCTCCTGCTTGCCTATTTTTTCAAACAGGTCTTCATATCCTATCACGGGGTATTTGTAAGGATGCTCCCTGAACACCGATTGCCATGCATAATCCGAGGCTACCCTGGATGGTTCATCCTTGTTCTTTTTGATCTCATCCAGTATGACCTCTTTCTCTTTTTTTAATTCAAGAGCATCAAAATAAGGGTTCGAGATAAGGTCCCTTAGTATAGTCAACGCTTCAACGGTGTGTTCGCTCGGGACCGTCACGTAATATACGGTAAAATCGTGGCTTGTGAAGGCGTTCATATGACCGCCTAATAGCTTCAGCTTCTCGCTGTAACTCTCGCCTTTTTTTTCTATGCCCCCCTTAAATACCATATGCTCCATAAGATGCGATATCCCGCCGCCGGAATAGACACCTTCGGTGGCGCTGCCGGCCCTTACCGTGATGTCGATAGACGTTATGGGCGTCTTAGTCATCCGGTGAATGACGACCGTCATGCCGTTATCAAGCATTTTTTTAAGTGTATTTTGCTCGCTGTAGGTTTCGTCTGCGGCGTGCAGCCGGGAAGATTGGAATAGAAAT
>CAZYBX010000006.1:0-20129 GCA_964645565.1 uncultured Planctomycetia bacterium
AGGACGCCTGACCTCGCCGAGTATGAGGAAGGGGCAGAGGTCACGCTGGAGGCCTCGGCTGACGCAGGATACGAATTCACTGGCTGGTCGGGCGATCTGACAGGCAGCGCGAGCCCCGCCACCATAACGATGAACGGCGATAAGGCCGTCACCGCGAACTTTGAGGCTGAAGTAATACCGGAGGGAATACTTTTGGATGTGCTGGACGCTTCCGGAGTCCCCGGAGATACCGATGTCGTCGTAAGCATATATATAAGCGACATAGGCGACGAAGATATTTACGGCGTCGAACTTACCTTAAACTATGATCCCGCCCTGCTGGAAGCGGTAAGCGGGGAAGCCGGCGCGATAGTTCCTGTGGCGGATCAATGGCAAGTCTGGGTAAATACCGCCGTTGAAGGAAAGGTAAGCTTCCAGGCGCTCTTTTTTCCGAATAACCCCAGTCTCCCGAGAGCACCTCTGCCTGAGGCCGGAGGAGAGTTATTTAAGATACACTTTAGCATAAAAGAGACCGCGCCGGTATGTATGACCGAGCTTTCTATAAGCCAGCAGGCCGGCGAAAGGCCTAACGCGAACGAGATCTTTATTGAAAGAGTGGATAGCGGACTGATCGCGATACAATAATATGAGAGGTGATTGATATGCCGACTACACGAAGATATTTTAAGATAAGGCCGAATATCATTTATTACACCGTGATCGCGTTATCTTTGGCATATTGCAGTCCTGTTTTTTCCGGTGCCGCGGAAGATGCCCCGTGGCCGGTCAAGGCTACACCGTCATTCAAGCCTATCTACGGCAGTATGATAGGCGTATCCGCCCAGGACGGAGACTATATAGGATTATTCGACGGAACCGGCAATTGTTACGGCGTAGGCCTGGTCAGGAGCGGCAAGTACTTCGCTTCGGCGTATTGGCAAAGCCCGGCCAGGGAACTTTTTGACGATGATTATACGGATAAGGGTTTCGAGAACGGAGATGAGGTATTTTTTAAGATCTACAGGCGGGAGACCAAAGAAGAACTCGAGCTTCAGCCGGACGGCGGAGCCGAATTTTACTTTATGTATGAGGAGACGGCTAAGGACCAGCCGGCAAAAGTAGACCTTGCGTATAAAAGAAGTTTTCATGTAGAAGTCCCCGTGCCGCCCGAAGACGCGGACAGCGGCGTAAGCGCCGGTGAAGTCTCGGGGCGGCAGGAAGAGCCGGTATCTGAAGCGGGATCGCCGTCTTCAGGCGCTTCCGCGGGCGGGATAAGCGGTTATCCCGTGGGAAGCATCAAGTTTCCCGGTGCTGAAGAAGCCGGAGATGTCTCCGCGGAAGCAAAAGACGCCGCGGAAGAAATGCCGGGAAAAATAGAACAGGAGATCCTCGCCAAAAAAGACGAGCCGGCCGGAATGGATGAAGAATCTGAGGTATTCGCGGAGCGTACTTATGAGGAATATGAATCGATGGATCAGCCCGGCCGCAGAGGCACTTATATCGAGGCAAAACAGCCGGCGCCGCCCGTTGAGGCAAAGGCCAAGGAATCAAGCGGCGATACGGATGAACGGCTGAAGGCGGTGTCGCCGATATCCGGAAAAAAAGAAAAGGAAAAAGAGATAGTTTTGGCCAAGGCCGTCGCCAAGTCCGGGGAGATCGCCGGGGAAAAAGCAAAAAATGAGCGGCACGGCTCGGCCCTTCCCGTTATCCTTATCGCTGTCGGCTCAGTTTTTATATTGTTCGCGATATTTTTGGCTTTATTTAAGAGAAGGGAAGAAGAGGATGTTGAAAAGAACCGCGATGTTTAGTTTAAGCCTTATAATAGCGATCGCGGCCTTTGCCGCGAATTGCGAAGCGGCGCCGCCTCTTTTAGGCGATGTGAGCGGAGACGGCGATGTGTCCGCCTACGACGCTTCCCTGGCCGCGCAGTATGCGATCGGCCTCATCCCGCTGGATGCGGAGTCGGTCCAGAGGGCGGATGTGACCGGAAACGAGGACGTCTCGGCTTATGACGCCTCTTTGATAGCGCAATACGCGATAGGATTGATAGACGGATTTTAGAAAAAGGGGACAGGCTACTTTTTTATAGCCTGTCTGATGATACAAAAAAGTAGCCTGTCCCCTTTTTCCGAACAAGGATGGATACAATGAAAAATTACCGATTGATTACAATCTTGCTTCTGGCATTCTCGCTTCTTTCGAACGCCGCATGTCTTGCCGCGACGACCGACCAGATCACGCAGTTCGGGATCACCTGGACATTTGACGCGGAGTACGAATACGGGCGATTCGCAAACGGAGATTACTGGGTCGTGGGCCCCCTCAATATAGTGGACATAGATCCTCTGTCTGTCGATACGGGAGAAAGGATCATAAACGGTTCCATGATCAATCCTTCCCCGTCATCGGGCCTGACGCAGGGTTACGACAGCGGCATGTACGGAGGTTATAACGAGGCCGGCGACTATGACCCGTCCCTTAACGCCGCCAGACCTTTCGGGTATGCCGTATCGACGACCAATAATCTGCCGCTTATTCCCGGAACATCTTTAGTTTCAACGATAAGTACACCCGATACTTTCGGCGAGACGCAGCTCAAGACGGCGGCGATATTGACGGTCGTGGACAGCGTTCCTCCGGAAGGGAGCTTCCGCCCGTCTTATTCAGGCGGCGATAAGACGGTCAAATTCAATAAGTCACAGCTCGATTATTCCTTGTTAAAACGCCTTGCGCCTCCGGCTTCCGCGCCCCGGCTGGTCCAGCAGGGAAGCGATGGCCAGTCAGATTCCATAGAGCGTATGTTCGAACGGCCGTGGCTTAACCATATTCCCACCTGGCAGGCCCAATACCATCATCCCGCAGACAATATGCCCGATTACTACAGGGATATGGCCGATCAGGCAGGCATCGCCGCTTTGATGCTGCATCTCGATTTTAGCGACGCGGTAAAAGAAAGACTTCTTATACGTCTTGTGCAGCTGGGGATCGATAACTACGGCGTAATACAGGACGGAGGGGCGGATAATTTCGGCGAAACGAGCGGCTGCAAATGGTCCATTATTTTCGCGGGGCTGATGCTCGACGACGCCGACATGCGGAATATCGGCCAAAAATCAGGCGATTATATCGACATAGGTCCTTACGGAGCCGGCAATCTCCCGCCCGACTATATCCGATTTATGGAAGACGACCAGACCTTTTACGTCAGCCAGCTTGAAGTCGATATAACAAACAGCTCCGAATATGTAAACGACCCCCTTAACGAGGGAAGGATTCCGTATAGTCAGGAAGACATCGGATTGCCCGAATGGGGGATGTCGCATGCGGCCGATCCATGGAGCGTCGTCAAGAATTGGGACGGCCTTGACGCGGACGGCTTCAGGATCACTTCGTCGGCGATGTCCTGGGGAGGCTTTGTCCTCGCGGCCCACATCATGGCCGCGGAAGATCTATGGAATCATAATGCGTTATTCGATTATCAGGACAGGTACATGGAGGTCGAGCATAACTGGAGAACGATCACCCTGTTTACGGATGAGATGTGGGATACCTATAGGAGCGCTTATGGACGCGCCTGGACGAGAAATGACCCGGATAATGTATATTCGCAGGGCCATTATATCGGCGAAGTAGTCATGCTGGGCGATGTCACGGGCAACGGCGACATATCCGCCTACGACGCTTCACTGACTGCCCAATATGCGATAGGACTGATAGATCTGACACCCGATCAAGTGCTGAGGGCCGATGTCACGCAAAACAGCGATGTCTCGGCCTACGACGCTTCATTGATAGCCCAGTACGCGATCGGACTTATTGACGGTTTCTAATAAGAGGGAGGAGCGTTAAAATGAAAACGCGAATATTTATCGGATTATTGTTGACAGCTCTCATGTCCGCGCCCGCGTCTATGGCCGAACCTATCATCGCGGACCACAACGCCGTGCGGGACTTTGATAAAATACCCGCCGAATGGCTTGAGCAGGCGAAAGACCTGACCGTGCATTTTGCCACTCAGTCTCACGGTATGCAGATCATATCAGGGCTCAATAATCTCGAACAGAGCGTCGATCCCGGATACAGTTTCGCCGTCGAGCTCGACCAGGTGAGCCCGGTCCTGCCCCCGGAGGAGGACCCGCCGGCGCTGCGTATATGCGCGCAGAGCGCGTATCCGGAAGACTATTGGGCGAGCGACGGAGGTATAGATAATACGAGAGGTTTCGCCGCGTCCGGGATGTTTGATTTTACAACGTGGGCATGGGGCGACGAAACAGGATATTTTACGACCGAGTTCATCCAGATGTACCTCGATATGCTCGATAGTGTCGAACAGGAATATCCCAATATAAGGATCATCTATATGACGGGGCATGCCGACGGAGACAACCCGATCAATGTCGATAACAACTCTATGATAAGGGAATATTGCCTGCTGAACGATAAGATACTGTTTGATTTTGAAGACATCGAGACCCATGACCTTGACGGAGTCTACCATCCCGAGACGACAGAGGCCTGCGAATGGGCGGCCGACTGGTGCGCGGCCAATCCCGGCGATTGCGCCGGAATAGACGCCGCATGTCTGGCGCCGTCGGCTCTTTCGACCGACTGCTGCCCGCATACCCACGGCCTGAACTGCCGCGACAAGGCAAAAGCGTTCTGGTGGATGATGGCCAGGCTCGCCGGATGGGACGGCGAAGGATCGGATATAATGCTGGGCGATGTCACGGGAGACGGCGATGTCTCGTCATACGACGCGTCCCTAGCCGCGCAGTATTCCGTCGGACTGATAGACCTGGCAGCGGATGAGGTATTGAGGGCGGATGTCACCGGAAACGGCGAAGTGTCCGCTTACGACGCGTCCCTGATCGCGCAGTACGCGATAGGGCTGATAGAAGGATTTTAAAAAAGGGGACAGGCTACTTTTTTGTAGCCTGTCCAATGCGGCAAAAAAGTAGCCTGTCCCCTTTTTTACGAACAAGGGTGAGTACAATGAAAAAATATCTACTCTCGACTCTAATATTGTTTCTGCTCCTGCCGCAGGCCTATGCCTGGGACGGGACAGAGCCCCTCATCGCCGACCACAGGGCCGTCGAGGAGTTCGATCAGATACCGGAATACTGGCTTGAGAGGGCTAAAGAAATAACCGTCCACTACGGCCATACCTCTCACGGCTCGCAGGTGATCTGCGGGCTGAACTGGCTGGAGGCCTACGTCGATCCGGTCAAATATAAGATAAAAATGCAATTCAGTTATAATATTAATCCGGGGCTGCCTGTTCAAGAAAACCCTCCCGCGCTTCTTATGGGCGATATGGGTCTTCATCCCGAGGGTTACTGGCAGGGCGCGGCGGCGCAGGACGCGACCATACAGGCATTGCATTCCGGTATATACGATTTATCGGGCTGGTCCTGGTGCGGCGAGCATACTAATACATCGACAGTCCAATCGTACCTGGAAGCCATGCCCGGGATCGAAAGTCAATGCCCCGGCGTTATGTTCTTTTATATGACGGGCGTGGGCGGCGAAGTCGGCGCAGTCGCCAATAATAACATGATAAGAGAGTATTGTATAAATAATAATAAAATACTCTTCGATTTTAACGATATCGAATGCTATGACCCGTTCGGCAACCGCCAGCCCGGCGCGGACGGACGAGGAAACTGGTGCGAGGCCTGGGTCCAGCAGAATCCGGGCGTGTTTACGAATATCCCCCCGACCACCGAAGTAGGCGGCGGCGGCGACGGCTGGCTCGAGTGTTCTCACGCGCACGGCCTGTACGCGATCATGAAGGGCAGGGCGTTCTGGTGGATGATGGCCAGGCTCGCCGGATGGGACGGCGTTTCTCAGGAAGAACCTGACCCTGATGAAGACCTGTTAGGCGATACATCCGGAAACGGCGATGTCTCCACATACGACGCTACTCTGGCCGCGCAGTATTCGGTAGGTCTGATCTACCTGGACGGCCAGTCGGTCCAGAGGGCAGACGTTACCGCGAACAGCAAAGTATCGTCTTACGACGCCTCATTGATCGCGCAGTACGCGATCGGATTGATAGATGGATTTTAAAAAAAAAGGGGACAGGCTACTTTTTTGTAGCCTGTCTATTGATGCAAAAAAGTAGCCTGTCCCCTTTTTTACGAACAAGGGTGAATGCAATGAAAAACTATCGGTTAAAAATAGCCTTGATCCTCGGCCTGAGCCTTTTCTGGCTCGTGTTGCCGCAGACCGCGGCCCGGGCCCAGGGTATATATAAGCTCACCATAAATGTGGAAGGGGACGGGGCCGTGCAAAAAACCCCGGCCCAGGCTTACTATGATGAAGGAGAGATCGTCGAGCTGCGCGCGAACCCGGGCCGGAAATACATATTTTCCCACTGGTCGGGCGGCCTGAGCGGAGGGACAAACCCCACGGAGATAACCATGGACGGAAATAAATCCGTTACCGCCCATTTTGTCAATTCGGGCATTTATACATTAAGTATTCTATTCACGCACAGGACATGCGCCCCCGACGAGGAAGACTGCGTACCGGACTCGCCGCACGGAACGGTACAGGTGAATCCTTATGCCGAAAGATACGGCGACGAGCATGAAGAGATGTATGACTTTCCGGCCGGGACAGAAGTGACGCTAACCGGGACAGGAAGATTCATGGATTATGATTTCTCGTACTGGGCCGGCGATATATACTCGCACGACAATCCCGTTACTATAACTATAAATTCCGATATGCGCATCACTCCCATGTGGAAGTCTCAGCCGATCCACATCCACCGTATCGGCATAGACGGCGGGAAGTATCTTCTTAATATGGAAATGCCCGACGGCTCCATAAAACCGGGCTGGGGAGATGCCGGATTATTGTACTACGGAGATACCGTGGAGATCAAAGCAAGGGATCCTAAGGACGGCGAGCATTTTAGCCATTGGAGCGGGAACACGGAAGACGATACGGCAGGTATCGCCGATATATATTCTCCTCATACTACGCTGACCATGTATGACACCGACATAGATATCTTCGCGAACTTCGAACCCGATTCCGAGGGTGATTTTTACGTCTTGAGCGTAACGGCGATCCGCGGAAGAGTGACAAAGGTGCCGCAAAAGTCGGAATACGAACCGGGAGAAGAGGTCCAATTGACGGCTGAGCCTGACGCCGGATATGACTTCCTTTACTGGGAAGGGGACCTGACGGGCAGTGAGAACCCCGCTACGATCATAATGAATTCGAATAAATCGGTGAGGGCTGTCTTTGAAAGCCCGCAATACAGCCTGGATATCATAGCCTTGCACGGTACGGTGGAAAAAGACCCTGATAAAGAGAAGTATCATGAGGACGAAAGGATAGACCTGGAAGCCGACCCGGACTTCGGATATGTGTTCAAAGAATGGCAGGGAGATCTGACGGGCATAAATAACCCCGCGTACATAATGATGACCGGCCCGAAGTTTGCGAAGACCGTGACCGCCGTATTCGAAGAGAGCGAATACGCGTATACGCTGGAGGTCATAGCCGAATACGGAAGGGTCGTCATATTGAATGAAAAAGAGGGGTACAGCGCCGGCGACGAGGTGACTCTTATAGCACAGCAACACCCGGATTACCCCGACTTTCAATTCGTAAGATGGGAAGGCGATCTGACAGGCAACGACAATGTCGTTACCATAACCATGGAGGGAGAAAAGGCGAATAAAGTCGTCATCGCCGTCTTCGAACCTTCCTCGCCTTTGTGGGGTTTTGCGTTAAACATCACGGCCGTAAACGGCCGCGTCACCAGGATGCCCCAAGCCGACACATACGAAAGCGGCACGCCGGTAACACTGCTCGCCACGCCCAACACAGGATACCGGTTCTCGGGCTGGTCAAGCGGGCTGATAGGGACGGCCAACCCGGCGACCTTGATCATGGACGGCAACAAATTCGTTACGGCAAATTTCAGTTTTTTGGGTGCGTTATCGGGCGACGTGTCCGGAAACGGAGAAATAACCACATATGACGCGACTTTGGCGGCGCAGTATTCGGTGCGGCTGATAGACCTCAGCGCAAGCCAGGTCCAGGCAGCGGATGTGACCGGAAACGGCCAGGTCTCTTCGTACGACGCTTCCCTGATCGCGCAGTACGCGATCGGATTGATCGAAGGATTTTAAAAAAAGGGGACAGGCTACTTTTTTGTAGCCTGTCCGTTGACGCAAAAAAGTAGCCTGTCCCCTTTTTTACCAGGTGGTGGGCTGCGATGTCTAAAAGATACATTCTGTCCATAATAGTTATCCTTATAAGCGTTATCCTTCCTCAGGCAGCGTGTCTTGCCCAGTCAACGCAGCAGCTCAGCCAATTCGGGATTACCTGGACTTTTGACAGAGCGTACCGGTACGGTCAATTTGCGAATGGCGATTACTGGGTCGTAGGGCCTGTGAGAATAATAGGGATAGACCCGCCTTCCCATGAATCAAACGGCAGGATGATGAACGGTTCCATGATCAATCCTTCCCCGCGATATTACACAAGACAAGGCTATGACAGCGAGCTATACGGTTCCTACCCTCAGGCTGGCGAGTATGATCCATTACTTAACGCTGCCCGGCCCAACGGGCAGCCGGTGTCTTCCGGTAATCTTTTGATCGTACCGGCAGGCTCATCTTTAGTCTCCGTGATAAGCCACCCGGATCCTCCTTCCGGTTCGTATATACAATCAGGCGCGATACTTACAGTTTTGAGCGCGCCTCCCCCGGAAGGCAGTTTCAGGCCTCCCTATGTCAATGTCCCGAAGGCCATCAGATTCAATAAGAGTCAATTAAATTATTCGCTTCTTAAAAAATTATCCGTTTCCCCGAGTGTGAGCAGCGTGATGCCGAGATTGACGCAGCAGGCGGGCGACGGGCAGGAGGATTCTGTGGAGAGGATGTTCGAAAGGCCGTGGATAGACCACATCCCGCTCTGGATGGGCCGCGCCCATCATCCTATGGAGAATATGCCCGACTACGCCAGAGAAATGAGCACACAGGTAGGTATCGGAGCGCTTATGCTGCATCTCGATTTTTCTAATCAAGAGAAAGAGACTTTACTTATTCGCTATGTCCAATTGGGCATTGATTTATACGGCATTGTCCGGGACGGCGGCGGAGGAAACTGGATCGGGATGGGCGGACACGCCAGCGCCCGGAAATATCCGATACTTTTCGCGGGGCTGGTTCTCGGCGATGCGGATATGAGAAACATAGGACAAAAATCAGGAGACTATATTCATTCAGGCAGCTACGGTCCGGGCGACCCGCCGCCCGATTATATACATTTCGGAGAGGACGACCAGACATTTTATGTCACTCAGGCTGATGTAGATATAACCAACGGCCCTCTATTTTATCCGGACCAAAGGGACGCGGAAAAGCTTCCCTACCGGCAAACCGATATCGGATTGCCGGAATGGGGTATCGTACATGCCGTCAATCCTGAGCAAAGCAACAGGTATTGGCCGACATGGTACAGGCAGGTCACCGGCACGGGTTGGGCCGGCTGGGTCCTAGCCGTTCATATTATGGGCGTAAAGGATCTGTGGAATCACGACGCTTTGTTCGATTACATGGACAGATATATGCAGGTGGCCGAAGACGACGGCGCGTGGCCCGGCTATAGACAGCAGAGCCGTTTCAGCGCGGCCATGTGGGATACCTGCAGGGAGCAATACGGCCGCAGGTGGATCATGAATAATTATTCCGACCCGTATTCCCAGGGCCATTATACTGGCAGCGGACCGACGCCCCCTATTGTATTTATTTTAGGTGACGTATCCGGAAACGGCGATGTCTCCACATACGACGCTACTCTGGCCGCGCAGTATTCGGTAGGTCTGATCTACCTGGACGGCCAGTCGGTCCAGAGGGCAGACGTTACCGCGAACAGCAAAGTATCGTCTTACGACGCCTCATTGATCGCGCAGTACGCGATCGGATTGATCGAGGGGTTTTAAAGGGTGACTGACACCATTTATCCCGTTACTCACAAGGCTGATTAATGGTGTCTGTCACCCCGACTAAGGATGAATACAATGCAAAATACAGAGAGTAGGAAAAAACTCGCAGCCCACCACCGCGAGAGCAGAGTAGCCTTGCACCCTATGCGGTCCAAGGCTACTCACTACTCTCTTATCATTACTTTCTTGCTCTCCTGCTTAATACTGCCTCAGGCCAAAAGCCGGGCGGAATTGCCGCCCGATTATGCCGCATATTGGCGGTTCGAAGAGGAGGCGGGAGGGGTGACGCCTGACGAGACCGGAATAAATAGCGGTACGCTGCAGGGCGATGCGGCGATAATGAACGATCAGGAAAGAGGTAATATCTTAAGCCTGGACGGCGACGGCGATTATGTCGACTGCGGAAATAATAACAGCCTGGCTCCGGCCCTGGCCGTGACAATAGCCGCGTGGGTAAAGCCTGAAGAAGTTATCGAGGTCAACAGATATATTATTTCTAAACGGCAGAGTTATCTCCTGGACGCTTCGCGAAATTCGTCCGGCGGCGGCCTGCCGCATTTTTATATATATCCGAGTGCGGGCAGCTTTTATCCGATAGCGTCGGAGACTCGATTGACCGCAAACGCCTGGAATCATATAGCGGCCGTTTTTGACGGCGATAATATGACTATATATGTCAACGGGACCGTGACCGCGGCAGAAGAGTTCGCGCTCGGCCACGTCAATATATCCTCATATGATTTTTATATAGGAGCCGATCAGTACCGTAACGCGTCAAGCTGTTTCCATGGCGGGGTCGACGATGTCTTAATATATCCAAGAGGGCTATCGCCGTCGGAAGTAAAAGAGGTCTATAAAGCTACGGGCGGTATTTATGAAGGGCCTGTCCTGGGCGATGTAACCGGCGACGGGGATATATCCGCATATGACGCTTCTTTGACGGCGCAACACGCGTTTGGTTTAATAACTCTTTCGCCGGAGGAACTTTTGAGGGCGGACGTCACCGGTAATGACGATGTCTCTATTTACGACGCGTCTTTGATCGCCCAGTACGCGATAGGATTGATAGACGGATTTTAAGGGTGACTTTTAAGGGTGACTGACACCATTTATCCTGTTATTCACAAAGCTGATTAATGGTGTCTGTCACCCCGACTAAGGTACGTTGCTTTGCAGATTCGATAATATCTTCAGATTTTCCAGCCACTGCTGCAGAAACTGATTCGTTTTCTGCTGCAATAACGTCGTCCGCAGGCCTTCCTTCTCTTCCTCGAACTTCGCCTCGTCTATAGGCTGCATATCCGTAAGCGATACCATGCATGAGATCCTTGCCGTAGTGAGAACAGGACTCACCCGGCCTTTTTCATAAGAAAACACCTCTTCTATGTCTTTAGCCGGCCCTATCTCCTTTATATAATCCTTTCTTGTGATGAATTCCGTCTCTTTCACTTCCAGGCCCGCTGCCTCGGCCGCCTGCTTAAATGACCGGCCGCTTGCCATCTTCTCCGAGATATCGGCCTTATATTTTTCCATGCGCTCCTTAGCCATCTCGTTCATCCTGTTCTGCGTGACCTTGGCTTTTACGTTATCTTTTATCTCCTCCAGGGGAGGGATCTCGGCCTCTCTTTTTTCTATGACTTTTATGATATAGCTCGCGCTGCTATCGGACTCATCGGGCGCGATGAGCCGGCTCGATTCGTTCAGCTTCAGGTCGAACGCGGTCTTCTGCAGCTCGGGATTCCAGCCGATATCCGGTATAAGCCCCTGGCGGGAGAAAAACCCGGTGGTCTTCACGGTCCTGCCGTGTTCCTGCGCGGCTTTTTCGAAATCCTCGCCTCTCGCGATCGCGCCGGCGGCGAGAAGGGCCTCGTCATATGCGGCGGCTTTCGCGCCTTCTATAAGCAGTTTATTTTTTATATCCTCTTTGACGCTGTCGAACTCGTCCGTATAAGGCTCCTTGCGCTCCTCGACTTTTATCACATGGTAGCCGAACTGCGTCTTTACGACATCGCTTATTCCGCCGGCCTCCAGAGCGAACGCGGCGTCTTCGAATTCCTTGACCATCTTTCCTCTTTCGAAGAAACCGAGGTCGCCGCCCGTGTCTTTTGTAGGGCCGGTCGAATATTGCTTTGCCAGCTCCGCGAAATCCATGCCGCTTTCGGCCTTCTCGAGGACATCCCCGGCCTCTTCCCCGGTCTTAAGGAGTATATGCCTGGCATGGACGCTTTCGGGGTGTTCGTATTCACTCATATGCGAATCGTAATAATACCTTATTTCGTCGTCCCCGATCTCCACGCCTTCCTTATAATCTTCATGGTTGAATTCTATATATTCGATATCCACGCGCTCGGGCTTTTTGAACTCATAGGCGGACGCGCTGTAATACGCCTCTATATCCTCGTCGGAGACGGCCACTTTGTCTAAAAAATCCTTAGGGGCCTGCGTTACGTAGGCGATCTTTATCTTTTCGTTGTCCTCCTTATATTTTTGCAGCAATTCCTCGTCCGTAACGTCCAGGCCTTCCGTGACTTTCAAGACCAGTTTCTGTATCATCAGGCCGCCCCTCATGTCCTCTTCAAACTCCCTGGGCGTCATCCTGAAGGTATTCGTCACTATGTGCTCGTAGAGCGTGTTATCGAACCTGCCGTCCCTTATAAGAAAAGGAAAATTCCTTATCGTCCGTATCACCTCTTCGTCCGCCGCCTTTATCCCCCGCCTTTCGGCTTCGTGCAGCAATATAAGCCTGTTCCACGCCTCGCCCTTAAGGTCCAGCTGTTTGTATATTTCGTTGAAATTCTCATAACGCATCATGGCGTCGTTCCTGACGGCCCGCCATGCCGTCGAATACTCTTCAAAAGTAACCTTTTTGCCGAATATCGCGCCGGCGTAATCCGGCCCCCTGTCTTGAGACTGGTATTTCGCGCCCCAGAGGACGAAAGCGGGTATTATTATGAGGGCAAGCCCTATAAGTATCTTTTTCGCGACCTTTTTATTGCGTAATTGCCGTAACATGGTCATCCACCTTTCGTTAAATGCATATTATATTCTAAGCGGCATAATTTGACAAGCGTTTTATCGTTTTTAAGATTGATGTTGACAACCCCGTGTCATCTATATTAAAATAACTTCACAATTCCGTATTATTATGGGAAAGAAGCCGAAGAAGAGGATAAAGGTAAGAAAGCTCTGGGCTATCAACCCCGGGACAAAGGTCAAAGAGAGCGGCAAGAGATACCGCCGCTCGAAGCAGAAAAAAACGCTTAAAGACCTGGTAAAGGAATTCTTATAGACCCATTCGACTTCGCTCAGGGTCATCCTGAGCGACTGAAAGGAGTCGAAGGATGACAAAGATAAAGTTGGGCATACCTAAAGGCAGCCTCCAGGAATCGACCCTGAAGATGTTCGAGAAGGCCGGATACAGGATCTCCGCGGACGCCAGGTCGTATTTTCCGACGATCGACGACGAGGAGATCGAAGTCGTGATGCTGAGGGCACAGGAGATATCGAAGTACGTCGAGAGCGGCGTCCTGGACTGCGGCATAACCGGCAAGGACTGGATACTGGAGAACGATTCCGACGTAGCCGAAGTCGCAGACTTAATATACGCCAAGCGGGGCCTCAGAAAGGTAAGATGGGTCCTCGCCGTCCCCGAAGACTCCAGGATCAAGTCGATAAAGGACCTCTCCGGCAAGAGGGTGGCCACAGAGCTCGTCAATGCCACCAAGAAGTACCTCAAGAAGAATAAAGTGGACGCCGAAGTGGAGTTCAGCTGGGGCGCGACGGAGGCCAAGATAGGGACGGGCCTCGTGGACGCCATCGTCGAGCTCACCGAGACCGGGTCGAGCCTCAGGGCCAATAAATTGAGGATCGTGGATACGATCTGCGAATCGGTCACTAAATTCATAGCCAATAAGTCTTCTTACGGGAACAAAGCCAAGAGGGAGAAGATGGAGAATATCACCATGCTTCTCCAGGGGGCGCTTGCTTCGGAAGGCATGGTCGGCCTCAAGATGAATGTGAGAAAAAAAGACCTCGGGAAGATCTTAGGCATACTTCCGGCCATGATGAAACCCACCGTCTCTACTTTAAGCGACAAGGACTGGTGGGATGTGGATACCGTGATAGGAGAGAGGGTCGTAAGGACGCTTATACCTGAATTGAAAAAAGCGGGCGCCCAGGGGATAGTGGAGTACCCGCTGAACAAGGTCATAGAATAATAATTCTTAAATGCGTGGGTCACAAAGTCACCACGTCACAAAGTCACCAGTTACGGGTGACCTGGTGACCTGGTGACCTGGTGACTTTATATTTGTAATTACCAAGGGGGTGAGTGAGATGCCTTGCGGGAGAAAGAGGAAGAGAAAGAAGATCGCCAAGCATAAAAGGAAGAAGAGACTGAGAAGAGACAGACATAAAAAGAAATAGGATAAGGTGCTGACCAAGTTTTATAGACTCCAAATATCCGTCGCGCTGCTCGCGTTGGGTCTGACGACCGCTTTCGCGGCTTTAGATACCAAGCTTATCGGGATCACCAGCCTGGGTGGAAAAGTGGAAATCGAAAGAGGGAGCGTGCTCTCTCAGGCATTGGCCCATTTTTCAATGGGCATTCTTTATGACCACCGGCAGAAGACCGATGAGGCAGTGGAAGAGTACCGGGAAGCGATAAAATATGATCCCGAGGCAAGGATCTTCTATGTCCGGCTGGGCGCGGACCTCTTGATCATGGGCAGGTCCGAGGAGGCATTGTCCGAATTCGAGAAGGCCGAAACGCTGGAGCCCGGCAACGTGGACGCGAAGTTCCTGAAGGCCCTTACTTACACCACTATGAAAAAGTTCGACGAGGCGGCGGCGGAATACAAGGGTATAATAGAAGGGGAGCCGGGCAATCTGAAGGCGCTCAGTTCGCTGGCGGACCTTTACGTCGTCCAGGAGAAATTGATAGAGGCGGCGGGGGTATATGAGGAATTGCTCGGGACGGAAGAAGGCCAGAACCCCCTCCTTTATTTTAATCTCGGTATAATCTACACCAGACTCGAAGACTCAGAGAAATCAATCGGTTATTTCAAGAAGGCGATAGAGCTTTCTCCGGACTACATAGAGGCATACGTCGCGCTGGGGGCTATTTACGAGAACCGGAAAGACTACGATAACGCCGTTAAGAACTATGAAGACGCCCTGAGAATAAGCCCCCTCAACAAGAGCCTTTATAGACACATAGCCGCCGTTTACTATGAGGCCGGCAGGGCGAAGGACGCCGTCCAGACTTATGAATTTTTGCTGAGGCTCGACCCCGGCGACCCGGAAACGTATATCGATCTCGCCTACATATATGTGAGCGAAAAGGATAATAAGAAAGCCCTTGAGATCCTTAATGACGCCCTCGGGAAGGACGTGAGGGACGGGGAGAGGATAAACCTGGCGATAGGTTATATCTATTCGCTTGAGAAGGATTACGACGGCGCGATCGAGCAGTACAGGAAGGCGCTTGAAAAAGACCCGGAAAACATCAGGACGATATTTTTGATAGGCTCGGCCCAGGAAAGAGGCGGGCACTGGGAAGAGGCCGTCGCGGAATTCAAAAAGATACTCGCGGTCGAACCGGATAACGCGGAGACATGCAATTATCTCGGCTATATGTTCGCGGAAAAAGGCGTAAACCTGGAGGAGTCGATAACATTGATAAAGAGAGCGCTCGCGGCCGAGCCCGATAACGGCGCTTACGTCGACAGCCTGGGCTGGGCGTATTTCAAAAAGGACATGATAGACGAGGCGCTCCTCCATCTGGAACGGGCGGTGTCGCTGATGGGAGACGACGCCGTGGTGAGGGACCATCTCGGCGACGCATATCTCGGCAAGGGCATGACGGAGAAAGCTCTCGTCGAATGGCGGAGATCGCTGGAGCTCGACGGCTCTCAGGAGAGCGTAAAAGAAAAGCTGAAAAAATACGAGAAAGAAAAGGCATGGAGCGACCAGACACAGCGAGATTAAAGGCTCAAGCGAAGGAACTGCGAAAGACTATATTGAGGATGCTCACCAACGCGGGTTCCGGCCATACGGGCGGTTCTCTTTCCCTGGTGGAGATCTTGTTGAGCCTCTATTTTTACAGGATGAGGCATGACCCTAAAAGGCCGCGCTGGGAAATGAGAGACAGGCTCGTCCTTTCGAAAGGGCACGGCTGCTCCGCTTTGTACGCGGTCCTGGCCGAAGCGGGATATTTCCCTAAAGAGGAGCTGATGACTTTCAGGAAATTCGGCTCCCGGCTGCAGGGGCATCCTCAGCTCGGGCTTCCGGGCCTGGAGGCTTCCACCGGCTCGCTGGGCCAGGGATTGTCGATCGCGAACGGTATGGCTTTGGCCGCGCGGCTTGATAAAAAAGACATAAGGGTCTATTGCATAACGGGTGACGGCGAGTTGAACGAGGGGCAGATCTGGGAAGCCGTCATGACCGCGGCTCATTATAATCTGGACACTATCTGCGCTATAGTCGATCATAATAAGCTTCAGATAGACGGCTGGTGCAAAGACGTGATGAACCTTGAACCGCTGGCCGATAAATGGAGGTCTTTCGGCTGGAACGCGATAGAGTGCGACGGACACGACTTTCAGGAGATCATGGACAGCCTGGACAATGCCGGGGGCGTCAAGGGCAAGCCGACGGTTATAATCGCCCATACTATAAAAGGTAAAGGTGTATCGTTTATAGAGAACGAATGCAAATGGCACGGTATAGCGCCTAAACAAGACGAACTGGAAAGGGCATTAAAGGAGTTGGATGAAAAAGACTGACGGTGAATTGCAGCTCGATATGACCAGAAACGGTTTTGGAAAGGGGCTTCTCGAGCTCGGGAAGGCCAATAAAGACGTGGTCGTCCTGAGCGCGGACCTTACCGAATCCACCAGATCGGATTGGTTCAGGAAGGAGTTTCCCGGCAGGTTCTTCTCGTTCGGCGCCGCGGAGCAGGATATGGTCTCCACCGCCGCCGGATTCGCGCTTTCGGGAAAGATCGCCTTCGCCTGCACATTCGGGGTATTCGCCGCCGGGAGGGCGTGGGACCAGGTCAGGGTCTCCGTGGACTACATGAATCTGAACGTAAAGGTGGTCGGCACGCACGGAGGTATTTCAGTGGGTGAGGACGGGCACACGCATCAGGCGCTCGAGGAGATCACTCTGATGAGAGTCCTCCCGAACATGACGGTCATTGTCCCGTGCGATGCCGTTGAGGCTAAGCAGGCTACGATAAAATCCGCCGAACGGCAAGGGCCCGTTTATATAAGGCTGGGCCGCAACAAATCGCCTATACTGATAGATGAGAAGGCCCCCTTCGAGATAGGCAAAGGCGTCCTTATAAAAGACGGGACAGATGTCACTATTGTGGCATGCGGCCAGATGGTCTATGAAGCCGTGAAGGCGGCCGAGTATTTATCGAAAGACAAGATCGAGGCGAGGGTAATCAACCTTCACACACTGAAGCCGGCGGACGAAAAGATAATAATAAAAGCGGCGAAGGATACCGGCGCCATCGTTACGGCGGAAGAGCATTCCGTATTCGGGGGGCTTGGCAGCCTTGTAAGCGAGATAACCGCTCAGAACAGCCCCGTTCCTGTGCGGATGATAGGGATAAGAGGATGCGGGCAGTCGGGCGCGCCCGGGGAATTATTTAAATGTTATAACTTACTGGCGGAAGATATCGCGAAAGCCGCCAGGTCCGTCCTGAAGCTAAAGAAGAAATAGCAACTTTTGGTTTTCACGATGACATCACACTTTGAACTGCCATCTCCGGCTAAGATAAATCTCTTTCTGGATGTATTGAAGAAGCGCGACGACGGCTATCACGACATCGTCACTATTTTTGAGAAGATAGACCTGTCGGACAGGATATTTTTTTCGGCGGCGCCGGACGGAAACGGCGGGCCGGGAAAAGACATACTGGTCTCATCGAACGTCCGCGGACTTCCTTCCGGCGAAAATAACCTCGCTTATCAAGCCTGCTCGGCGCTAAGGAAGCGGTGCGGGATCTCGAGAGGCGTCAAGATACATATAGAGAAGAGGATACCGGTCGCCGCGGGCCTTGGCGGCGGCAGCAGTAACGCCGCCACTGTTCTGAAGGGGTTAAACAGGCTCTGGGAACTCGGCCTCACGGAAAAAGAATTGTGTGATCTGGGAAAAGGGATAGGAGCTGATGTCCCTTTTTTTATTTTTAACAGCAGGTTTGCGGTGGGCACCGGCAGAGGGGATGAAATAGACCCCATCGATTCGGATCTGGAGATATGGCACGTATTGCTTTCGCCTCCGCATAGAGTGCTTACAAAGGAGGTGTATGAAAAGGCAAGTTTGAGCTTGACACAGGCGAGGCCCGATGTTAAAATATTGGTCCGCGCCGTCGAAGAAAAGAATGTCCGAGAGGTCTGTAAGCGGATATATAACGCGCTGGAACCTATTGTGACGCAAAAAGTTACGGATATTTCCGGCGCTAAGAATTTGATGAAGCGGTGGGGATTTGACGCGGTCGGGGTGACCGGCAGCGGTCCCACCATTTTTATCTTAACTTCAGGTAGAAAGGAGGCCCTGGATTTAAAAGATAAATTGAAGGATTCGTTCGTTTCCGATAAGTCCCGAAAGGACTGGAAGATTTTCGTTGCTAAGACGGCAACAACTGAAAGAAAGGAGTAGTTTCGATGGAGATAACCGAGGTCAGGATTTTTCCGCGGGAGAGCGAGGATCGTAAGTTAAAAGCTTACGCAACGATAACGATAGATAGCGCGTTTGTAGTCAGAAACGTAAAAGTAATAGAAGGTAATAAGGGGCTATTTGTGGCTATGCCGTCCAGAAAACTCAGAGAGGCATGCCCGAAGTGCAGGTATAAGAACGCGGTCAGGAGCAGATACTGCAACCAGTGCGGGACATCGCTTCCTCAGGTCGAAAAAAAAGAAGAAGATGCCGCGGCGGGCCGTCAATCAGGGCACAGGGATATAGCCCATCCCATCACGCCGGAATGCAGAGAGTACATACAGCACCTCGTATTGGACGCGTACAATAAGGAGGTAAAGACGCCGGGCCCGGCAGCCGCGCCAAGGCCTCCGAGGAGAGAAGAGCCCAGAAAAGAGTCGCAATTCACGCAGCCGAAGGCGCCCGAGCCGGACGTCCACGCGCCTGTTGACGACGAGTTTGAAGGCGACCTGGAATTGTAACCGATAGATACTGCCGGATGGTGAAATGGGATCACACCGCCCTTTGGAGGCGAGTTTCTAGGTTCGAATCCTAGTCCGGCAACCAAATCTCGCAAAGCGAGATTTGGTTCTGAGACGCCGTTAAATGACCCGACGAATAGGAGGGTCATAGGCGTCGAGGAACCTCACGAGGCAACTAAATGGAACAATGTTCGTTTTGCGGAAGAAGCAAAAAAGAGGTCCAGAGGTTTTTTAAGGGGCAGTCGGGTCTCATCTGCGAGTCCTGCGTGCGCCTTTGCAACCGCATCCTCATCAAAGAGGACAGGGAAAAAGGCAAAAAGAAATCAGAGAAGGTCCTGCCTTTAAAGGAACTGCCCAAGCCAAGGGACATAAAAGATAAGCTGGATTCTTTTATCATCGCCCAGGAGAGGGCGAAGAAGCAGCTGTCCGTAAGCGTATATAACCATTACAAGAGGATAATCGCCAACCAAAGGGCGGGCGAGGTAGAATTCGAAAAGGCCAATGTCTTATTGATAGGGCCCACCGGATCCGGTAAGACCCTTTTGGCCAGGACGCTCGCAAAGATACTCGATGTGCCTTTCGCTATCAGCGACGCTACGTCCCTGACCCAGGCCGGATACGTGGGGGAGGACGTGGAGAACGTGATTCTGAGACTGCTTCAGGCGGCCGATTTCGACGTCGCGAAGGCGGAGCTCGGTATCATTTACATAGACGAGATAGACAAGATAGGAAAGACCCAGGAAAACGTCTCGATAACGCGCGATGTGTCGGGCGAAGGCGTCCAGCAGGCGCTTCTTAAGATACTCGAAGGCACGATAGCCAACGTGCCCCCGGCGGGCGGCAGGAAACATCCCCAGCAGGAGTATATCCAGGTGGACACGGCAAATATCCTCTTTATCTGCGGGGGGACCTTCAACAACCTCGACAACATCATCGAGAAGAGGATCTCGAACAAGTCGATAGGATTCAGCGCTAAATCTGCGTATCAT
>CAZYBX010000007.1:0-18655 GCA_964645565.1 uncultured Planctomycetia bacterium
AAACGGCCGGCTATGATAAATTTGTCATAGAATATTCCAAGGACGAAGGCGGAAGCTATCCTCCGGAATTCGTAATCTCGTCCGAGTGGACGGATCCTTCTCCGTGCAGTTACAACTGGACGATACCGACCGACAAGAATATATTGACCGCGGACCAGGCTATGATCAAAATAACCGATAAGTCGGAATCCACGGTCTATGAGGAATCCGAACCCTTCATGATGAAGGGCGGCCTCACTCTGAGCAAGCCGGATACGAGCGATAAATTGTATGTCGGCACCGCGTTTAACATACAATGGAGCAGGATAGGCACCGCGGATATGGGCAATGTCCTTATACAATACTCAAGGACAGGTTCTGCTCCCTGGGCGGATATTGCCACGGTCGCTTATAATTCGAGCCCGTATACATTGTGGGCCCCGCCGGCGGTTCCGCCGGATAGTCCGGATAACTCGACCACGGACAACGCTAAGACGGCGGTGATAAGGATAACGCAGGTCAGCAATACGGAAGTTACAGACGATTCCGACAGCTTCGAGATAGAAGGAAAGCTTACCTGGAACGCGCCTGTCGGCAGCGGAGAGCAGTGGACGGTAAACAGCTCGCACGATATCGAATGGACGCCGACAGGAAACTTCAGCCCCATCAAGATAGAATATTCAACGAATGCGTTCGCGGACGAAGATGAGACCAAGCCCTTCGCCACAGTGGCGAATTCCGGGGACGGCGTGCGAAAGATATATCCTTTCGTGGTGCCGAACGATATAGACGACGATATCAAGATACGGGTAAGCTATCAGAACGACTCGGATATCAAAGCGGTATCCCCGCAGACGATCAAATTTGTAGGAGGGTTGAGTCTTACGACTCCCAACCAAGAGACACCGAAGCTTACATGGAAATACGGGGAGACGAAGGATATAGAGTGGTCCGCCGTAGGTTCCATAACGCATGTGGATATACAATATAAGACATCGGCGGCAGGCAACTGGAATGAGATTGTCAGCGGCTACGACGGCAGCGACCTGCCGGTAGGCTACCGCAAGCCTTACGGCCAGGGCGCCAACGCCTATCCGTGGCCGATCCCGAACGAAAATTCGGAAGATTGTTACATCAAGGTGTCGGATTCGGCCCATCATAACAATGACGCCTATGACGTTTATTGCCAATCCGCATACGCGTTTTCCATAAGGCCTGTCATAACCGTCGACCATCCCATCGCGGACAGCAACCTGGTCGTGGGCCCGGTCATACCTCCGGACCACAACGTGATTTCCTGGGATCTGAACGGCTCCACACAGGTGGATTATGTCAATTTATACTACCGCCTGGGCACAGACCAGTGGCAGGACATCGATGTTTCGGGGACGGTGGAAGCCGACCCTGATCCGGCCGACGGAATAGGCTCTTATTACTGGGATAACATACCCAACGCCATCAGCGGAGATGTTACCGTAAAAGTCGAAGACTCGGACAACAGCAATGTCTCCGGCATATCCCCGAGCTTCGATATTATAGGAAGCATAAGTGTCGTAAAGCCCGACGCCAATTCCAACTGGGAAGTCGGGGTAACAGATAAGAACATCACATGGACATATACGGGTTCCATAGGTCTTGTCAACATCTACTATGATAACGGCATCGGGGCCGAGAATTTTGAGTTGATAGAAGGAGGCGACAGCATATCCGCGTCCGATCAGTCCTATACGTGGCCGGAGATTCCGGACGATGTCTCGGAGAGCGTCAGGATAAGGATAACGGACGCCGACACGGAAGGCACGACGGATGAAGTATACGACGATTCCGTCCCGTTCAAGATACGCGGCAGTTTTGTGCTCGATGACCTGCCCGCCTATGTTATTTCCGGCACCGGCCGCTATATCACATGGACGCCGAACGGCCAAGCCATAGACACGGCGATACTCAAGTTCTCGAGCGGCGCCGACGTATGGCGCAATATCGATTACGTGGACGAGGGGAACCAGGGCACAGGCATCGTCCCGAACTCCGGGACCTATTCATGGACAGTGCCCAGCGATGTCGCGTCCACTACCTGCTTAGTAAAGATATACGACGCGGATAACCCCGCGGCGACGGATACGTCCAATCAGTTCGAAGTGAGGCCCAAGATAGAACTTGACAGCCCGACCGGAGCGACTGAATGGACGGTAGGCGAAGATCATGATATCGAGTGGACGGTAACGGGCGTGATAAATACCGTCAATATAGAGTATTCTTACGACGGAGGCGGGTATGACTGGGTGCGCAAGGCGGACAATAGCCCCGCGAGCGGCATATCGGCGAGCGCCGGCCACTTTACCTGGAGGATTCCGGACCACATATCCGGCCAGGTGGACATAAGGATTACGGATACGAGCAAGCCCAATGACGTTAAAGATGAAGTTGACGACATGACCATAATGGGCAAAGTCGAGATAATCTCGCCGAACGGCACAGAGACATGGTATGTCCAGGACATTGAGGAGATCGCATGGAGGAAGATAGGGACGATCCCGACCGTGAACCTGAAGTATTCGGTGCCTGAACAGAACGGCGGAGCGTATCAAGACGTAATAGACGGGCAGGGAATACAGGGCGTCTTGAACAACAATGGGACGCCCGGAGACCCCAGCGACGACTATTATACATTTGATTGGATCGTTGCCGATGCCATAAGTAATAGCGCAAGAATCAGGGTGGAGAGCGCTACCATGCCGACGCTTGTCACTCCGGCCGTTTCCAGCTTCTTCCATATAAGAGGCACCTTGCAGATAACGCAGCCTCAGCTCAACGGCGTGTGGGACGCGGGAAGCACAAAGAACATCACATGGACTAAAAAGGGTTCGCTGGGCACGGTCAGGCTGGATTACGACCCTGACGGCATAGGGTCCGGCGTAGATTGGATTGAGATAGATACGGCTGTGTCCGCGAGCGCTTTGTCGTGTCCGTGGACCCTTCCCTCCGCCCCCGCAGGTATAAGCAACGGCGTCATAGTCCGCGTTACGGATGAGACATTTACCGGCGAGGTATTGGACGACTCCGACTTGTTTAAGATAGCGGACATCGCCGTCACGAGGCCGGCGCTTGATGACGTCTGGGTGTGCCAGACAGAGGAAAACATCAACTTCACGGTGTCCGGCGCCATCACCAACGTAAAGATAGAGTATTCAAGCACAGGCCCCGACGCCCCGGACCCCGAGGGCTGGACGGAAATAGTTTCTTCGTTAGCCGTCACGCCCGGCGTAAATACGTATCCATGGCCGTCGGTTACCACGACGACAAGCACGAACACCGTAATAAGGATAAAGGATACGAATACGGCGTCGTTTGTAGTGGGCAAGTCGCCGAAGTTCACGGTCCGCGGCGGATTTACCTATATAGCCCCCTTATCGACGACAAAATGGCTTGCCAGCACAAACCAGTTTATCCAGTGGAATACGCTCGGCGTGATCGACGACGTGTATATAAAATACCGCCTGAGCGACCAGACAGCCTGGATCGACGCGCCGTATGTAAATGACGGCACGACTATAGACTCAAGCGGGCCCAATCCTCATCAATACCAATGGACGCTCCCCACTAACGTGTCGAAGACAGCCCAGGTCAGGATTTTTGACGCGAATGACTTCCTGGCCTTGAAAGATTCGGATGCCTTTGACCTCCACGGAGCGTTTGATATAACGAAGCCCGAAGGTTCATCGTATAAATTGAAAGTCGGCCAGACAGGCCAGGCCGCGTGGATCGAATGGAATGTCACGGGCCTCGTTCAAAACGCGGACTTATACCTGTCGATGGACGGCAAACATCTGGACGGGGAGAGCAAACCGATAGTCAGCGACTACACATATATCGCGACCGAAGACGCCCAGCAGGAATATTATGAATGGACGGTCCCGACCATTTATGGAAAGTCCAATAACTGCTATGTGCTCGTCCGCGAGAACGGCCGCGACAATGCGGACCCGATAAACGGACCCTTCACGGATCACACAGTAGAAAATATGTCGGAATCGGCGTTCTGGATCATGGATAACTTCAACGTCGAATACCCGGACGGAACAGAGGCATGGGTGGCCGGCACGACGGAAGACATCACATGGACATCCGCGGATATAGCGGCTTCAGTCAATATCGAATACGATAAAGACCCATATGATGATTGGAAGACGGTGACTTTGGGATATAATAATGACGCGGATAACAGTTTCCCGTGGCCCATTCCGAACAACATAAGCCTCGCCCATGACTATAGGGTGCGCGTATCCGACGCCGACTCCGCGTACACCGCCTACTCGTATGATACGTCGGTCGACTTCACCATCCAGGGCGAGATCGTGGTCCTGTCTCCCAACGGCGGCACGGCCCCCGATTATACGGACAGGGAAAAATGGGGCTGCGACGAACAGCATATCATTGACTGGAGCTCGAAAGGCAACATAACGAACGTCGATATATATTATTATCTCGGGACGACTCCTCCGGTCAATCCGGCCGACTGGGTGCCTATAGAGATTAATTACACGAATGTCGGGACAGAATACCCCTGGGATATTCCTATTACGCTTACGGCTGAGAATGTCCTCATCAGGGTAAAAGACCACAACGCGGAATTCCCCGATGTCCTGGACGTCTCGGACCATCCGTTCAAGATAATGGCGAGAATAGTAGTTGAGGAGCCGGACGGAGATATCTGGACGGCCGGAACCACGGAAACTATAATGTGGACGCGATACGGCCCGAGCACATTCGACAAAGTCAGGATAGAATACGCTTACAATAACCCTGATTTCGTAGACCCGGGCGACCCGGAAGACCCCACGGCGATCAAGACGATCATTGCCCAGAAGCAGTTTTCCGGAAGCGTGGGCAGCCATGACTGGTCTCCCATACCCGCCGACGCGGTCGCTAATGAAAACATAAGGATAAGGATATCCAAATATGACGATCTCGACGTATATGACATATCGGATCCCTTCACTGTCCGCGCCAATTTCACCAATGTATCGCCTAACGGCGGGCAGAAATGGATAATAGGCTACAAGTATAACATAACCTGGAATAAGATCGGCCTGACATATTCCGACCCGGCAAGGACGCTGGAGGCGGTAAAGATCACATGTTATCTTGAGGATAATCCTTCTATCGAGCATCTCATAGGCGACGCTGTGCCGTCCGGATCCACTAACGGCAGTTACCTGTGGACCGTACCTACGGATCTCGACAGGTCACTGGTTGTGGGCGAAGCCGGCAATGACTGGACCGCGAAACTGAAGATAAGAGTAGAAGATCCAAATGATCCCAACGCCTACAAGGATTCCGCCAACCCGTTCAAGATTATTCCGGGGATCATCGTTACATCGCCTACGGCGGATGAGCAATGGTTCGTGGATGATACCGATAGATATATCACCTGGACCGTTTCAGACCTGGATGATTCCGTTCTCATCGAAGATGAAGTGCCGCGCCAGGTTACGATATACTTCTCCAAAAACAAGGGCGGCACGTATGACGACATACCGAACAGCTCCACCGACGCGACCGGCCTGTCGTGGGAATGGATACCTGAAATTCCCGACGAGATCACGAGCCAGTTAAAGATCAAGGTCGCCTTGAACGACGACCCGGACGTATTCGGAGTCGCGCCGCATACAACGATCAGCGATCCGGAAAATCCGAATTTCGGAAAACCGAATACCGCGAGCTTTACAACCGATCCGTGCGCCAGGATAAGCTCTTTGTTTGACCTCACGGCTCCAATCGGAGGCGAAGAATTAGTCGTGAACGACCAGTTCGAAGTTACGTGGACCAATTCCGGAACCGTGAATTATGTGGATCTGTATTACTCAACGGATGATTTCGAGACGGAATCGCCTTTAGAGGTCTGGAAAGACGGGTCCGGCTGGGTGGACGCGCTCAACTTTGACAATAACGGCAGCGCCATGTGGAGAATACCCGACGATATATCACATACGGTCAAGGTAAGGGTGCAGGATTCGTTCGATGACAAGGCTTACGACACCTCTTCTGAACTGAGAATCAAGGGCAGTTTTTCAATCACGGCCCCTATCGACCATGGGCAGGGCCTGCCGGACGACCCTCCGTGGAAGATAGGAGTGGGTTATGACGTTGTGTGGACATGGTCGGGAGATATGGACTATGTTAAAGTGACATATTCCACAAAAGCGCCCTATTTCACGGGCACAGTCAACGTTGCGCAGGACAGCCCGGTAATCGTCGGTAACGGGACAGACTGGATTGATAATACCGATCCGGAGAACCCGGTGCCTAAATTCGACCCGGGCGATGAAATTTCTATAGGAAGCGCCGATCCGCACAGCGCGGCTAAGTGGTACACGATTGCCTCTGTGGACGGCGATACGAATATCACCTTGACGACGACTTATAAAGAAGCGAACGCCACTCTGCTCAATTACTGCGTATTAGATTGGAAGCCGATAACCGGCGACGGAACAATGACGAACACCGGGGCCTATCCGTGGAGCGTGCCGGATGAAGCCACCGCTACAGCTTATGTAAGGGTCGCGGATAACAGGGCCACGGAAATACAGGATGTATTCGCCATAAGCGAAGAGTTCGACATTATAGGTTATGTGAAGCTCCTCGGCTTTGAGGACCTCGGCGGCAATCCTGTTACGCCGAACGCGGGCCCCGATCAGACACCGGGAACTGCCGACGACTATTACGAGCTGAAAGTCGCCAGCTCCTACAAAGTCGCCTGGGAGTGGGGCGGCACCATACCTACCATAAAGCTTATGTATTCAAGGTATACAGGCGGCGAGCAGGGTGAATTCCAGAATATAGTGGAATATGACGATCAGAACGAACCCCCGGACGGCGAGGTGCCTAACGGCTCAGGCTCGGGCGGAGCAGGTTCGAAGAAGACGTATACGTGGACGATCCCCGATACGATTTCGCCTACCTGTTATATCAGGGTCTGCGACGCGGACAACCCGGATAATGTGTATCATCCGCCGGATTTCGTATACGAACCCGGAAATCCGGATAAGCCGTTGTCGAAATTCAAGATACAAGGCAACTTCACGATGATGACGCCGGCATTGGAGTTGAACGACAATGATACGCCTGCGGACCCGGGCGACGATTACTACGAATGCCGCTGGATCACGAATGAGAAACGCAGCGTCAAGTGGCAGACATTCGGGACGATACCTTACGTGGATATCGTCTATTTGAAAGATAACGGACTCGGCGGCCCGACAGAAGAAGTTCCTCTCGGGGGAACGGGCGGCGTTATTGCTACGAATCTGGCCAATACGCAAATATTGAGCGACAACGGCACGCCGCTTGACCCTGACGACGACTATTACTACGGCAAATTCGAGTGGGTCATACCCGATGACCGCCTGCCGGTTCCCGGCCAGGACGGAGAATTCGGTACTGATGATGACCCGGAGGACCAGCCGCGGCCCGTTAAGGTGCGCATATATGACCATGATGACCACGGCGTATATGTCGAAGGGCCTACGCCCGTCGGCACGGTTGACCACATGACGATAGATTATTACCTCATTATCTGGGATCTCCGCGACATACTCACTAATGCGCCTATCCAGGGTTTGGACGTATCGTGCACATCGGGATGGAACACAGGCGGCCTCACTTCGCCTATATTCCACTATACACCCGCGTCTACGTTCGCGACCGAGCCGGCAGGCAAGTGGGAAGCGGGTTTCTACCACGACCAATACGGGACTATCAAAGAGGCGTATCTCGTCGGATATGATGAAGAAGCGAAGATGTGGCGCGGGGACAGGACCATATTCCGCACCATGGAGACATCGATCGTCCATATATGGCGCGCGTATTCGGAATTCAGCTATGACGTCCAGCAATGGAACGACAACGACACGCCGGAGGATCCTTCCGACGACTGGGTGGAAGTGCCTGACAATTTGAACGTCACGTCATGGCTGGAAAGAGACGGAAACCTCGTCACCGGCTCAAGGATCATCGACATAACGATATTTGACGGCACAGAGATAATTCGAAGGCAGACCATATTAGTGGAAGAGGTCGATCCCACGACCGGGCTCGGCGAGAATAAGTTCCACTATTATGTCGACGTGCCGAGCAGTTATGAAGGCATGTGGATGGGGCCGTTCCAGAATAATAACGGGACGCCGGAAGATCCGTATGACGACTTCCCTGACTATAGACCGTTGTCTACGGTTATGGACGACTGCTCCGGCGGCTACGACGGCACCGACTATAAGGTGGGCGACATGGCGAAGCCCGCCGACTTCAGCGGATTCTTCGGCCAGAACTGGACGGATACCGAGCATACCTCCGGAGGGGAAGACCATGATACCCTGGAGTCAGGCAAGGTATACGTCGTAACGACGTTCGTCAACTTAAGCACAGGCGCGAGGTTCACGACGCCGACATCCTTCACCGTTACTATACCGGTCCAGATGTCGTCGATGCAGAAGGCGGTCACGGACATGGTGGGGACGGTCAATTACGTCCTCGATAAACCGATATCGGTAATGGCCTACGAACTGCAGAACGCTTTGACCGAAAGCTTGGAACACCAGGAAGACGTCATCGAGACACAGATGGGAATACAGACTCAGATGATCCAGGACTCAACGGACGTCATGGAAGGTATGATTGACGACGCGATGACGGCCTTCGAAGCAAGCGTGTCCGGCGCGGTTACGGCGCTCGAAGCGAGCGCTGCCACCGCAGAAGGCGCGGCAGGCCTGCTTAAAGAGACCGCTATGAAATATTCCTGGTCGGCAACGGTATCTCCCGACCCGGCTCTTTCAGGTGACGACGTCACCGTATCGTGTCAGGGCCCGGAGGGATATTATCCGCTGCTTACGGTCTACAGCTGGGACAACAAGAGTATCATAGACGGTGTGATCTTAGAGGAGACGGGAGACGGACTTTACAGCTACGAATTTAACGCGGATTCGAAATTTACGGCCGGCAAGGCATATCTCTATCTTATCACTGTAGATATGGGAGAGGATATAAACGCCCTTGTCACGGGATCCGGTATGGTCGAGTCTATGAGTATGACTACAATCGCGGGGCTTGCCGCCGCTTCGCCGGGAGCGGAACGCGCGGCCAAGAAGGCGCTGGAAGCCATACAGGCGGTCGAGGCGGTCCTGATATCGGGAGAAAGCATCAACATCGCTTTGACGTTGAAGAATCTCAAGCAATCTGTGGACGAACTGCCTGATGTCTTGTCGCGGGAAGGACCTTCCGCCATCTTATCTCACAGCATCAACGATATTTCGGATAGGATAAAGAAATTGGCCGGCGACGAAGGCTATGACATAGGCACTATGGTAGGAGCGGCTATAGAAGAGTCTCCTACTTTGCAAACAATGAAGACCAAGACGGAAGCGGTGAGCGATACCGTCGATGTTATGTCCGAAATCTTCGAAGCCAAGATGGGAGGACTGGAGGACGCCTTCGTACTTGATCAGATTGAATAGTAAAGGTGACAGACACCTATTTAATGCTTTGTCCCTCGTCCGTAAATAGGTGTCTGTCACCTTACAGGGAGGTGCGGGTTATGAATATGTTCAATAAAGGATACAGAAGCGGGTTAATCGGCATATTATTTATTATACTCGCGTTGAATCTCTTAGGTGCGTATAAGGCGTGGGCCGCAAACGTAACTTTTCGTTATATCGCGGTCAACCCTTCCGCCACAAAGACGCAGACGGTTCCTATCAAGAAATACCTTCCGGAAGAAGTAACCCCTAAAGATATTATCGATTCGGGCGGATTGGACATAGAATATGACGAGAACGTGTCTCTCTATTACGCTTATAGCGAAGGCGTGGAATTGGCGCCGAAGGAAATCCGCACCTTTGAAGTCGAGGTGAGCGATATTTGGATAGTGCCTGAAAGCGAACTTTCCGAATTAGCCAATCGCACCGACGCGGTGCTCGCCCATCTCGACGGCACCGAATTCTACGAAAAGGCGAGAGAAATATCCGACACCATTTACCCGCGGCTGGAAGATATAAGAAAGGCGCAGCTTGACGATACGATCAGCCGCCCGCAGCACATCGGTATCTATAGAAACAACCTGATTACCGTAGGCGAGATCAAAGAAGATATAGCCCGCATGGAGAAGATACTTGTTACTGCCGGCGGCCCGCCCGCTCCAGAGATGCTGGCCAAGGCCAAGATAAAATCAGAGGCCCCTACAAAGACTATGACGTGGATAGTAATATTTGTTATTATCACGTTCCTGGGCCTTTTGGGCGGGGTCATGTTTTTCACATGGCACCATCAAGCGCGGGTCACTAAAGAGGCCCTCGCCGAGTCTAAGAAAGCCGCCTTTCCCGGCCCGGAAGAGGAGAAGGAACCTAAAGAATAGGAGTTAGGAGTTAGGAGATAGGAGTTAGGAAAAGAATCCCTGGTGTAAGATATGCTGCAATTGGACGTTAAAATATTGAGCCCCAGAAAAATCATATACAGCGGCAAGGCGGGGAATGTAATCCTTCCCGGCGAGCAGGGCGTATTTGAGATCCTGCCTTATCATAAACCTATTTTGAGCAGGCTTATATCCGGCATATTGTACATAGGCGAGGAAAGTCTTTCTATTCGCAGAGGAATCGTTAAGGCAAATAAGAATACCGTGACTATAATCGTGGAAGAAAAGCTATAAGACGGGATGCGGGGGTAAAGGTTGAAAAATCCGGTTCCGTGTGCTATACTTCTCTCATATACTTTATAATGTGGATATTATATGCTATAGGCCCCGCCTTTAAACCGCATAGCGCGAAAAGGAGAGATCGGTAATGGAGCGCGGATATGCTCTAATCGTAATCTTTTTTTCCATTCTGGGGGCATGCGTTGTCTTTGCCGCCGGCAGTTACGCCAGCATCAATGCGTTGGGAAGAAACCCGTCCGCGGCCCCTAAAATTTTTACCGCAATGGTCGCCGGCCTGGTATTCGCGGCGGCATTATCAATAATCGCTATGTTGATCGTTTTTCAGCTATACACCAGGTAATAATACGGGAGGATACATGCTGCTATTTTCTTTGATATTCCTGCAGATTTTATTTCTTATAGGGCTGATCCTGGTCTTTCGGCGCATATTGAGCAGAAACGTTGTTCAAGCCACCATGCACCTTGACGAGTTGAACGAAGATTATAGCAAAAAAGAGCAAGAAGCGGGCAGGCGGCTCGAAGAGGCAAAAAAGACTTCCGAAGAACTTGTGGCAAAGGCCAGGGAAGAAGCGGACAAAAAGAGAGAACAGATTATCAATGAGGCGGATGCCGAGAAAGAAAAGATCTTAAGAGAAGCGCGTTCGCAAGGCGAAGAGATCATGAAGCAGGCGGACAGGTCAAGGCAGAGGCTCATTTCGGAATTGGAGGAAAGGATATCAAAAGGCGCCATCGATAAGGCGTGTGAATTGATCCAGGATACGCTGCCCGAACAATTCAAGCGGGATGTCCATTCGCAGTGGACGGAAGATCTGATAAAGGGGGGCCTGGACCAATTAAGACATTTACAGATCCCCGAAGATATAAATGAGGCGAAGATTACATCGGCGTTTCCCTTGAATGACGCGCAGCGAAAAAATCTGTCTAAGCAGTTAAACCAGCTATTGGGCAAAGACATAAAATTGAAGGAGGAGGGGGACCCGAAGCTGGTCGCGGGCGTAGTCGTGACTATGGGCAATTTGGTTTTGGACGGGAGCCTGAAAAATAGAATTCAGGAACAGGCGGGACGGGGTACGGGCAGCGGGGAAAGGAGAAATGAAAACGGCGAATAACAAAGTCACCGCAAGATTTGAGATCCGGGAGACGGGCTACGTGGAATCAGTGCGTAAGTTCATTGTTATAGCCAAAGGCCTCCCCTCGTGCATGAACGGCCAGATAGTCCGATTCGCCAATGACGTTCAAGGCTTAGTGATGGGGTTTACGGAAGACAAGGTACAGATTTTAGTCCTGGGGGACGTATCCGCTATAAGGGCCGGAGATGAGATTTACAATAAAAGCGAATCTTTAGTTTTGCCCGTCTCGGATGCCTTTGTCGGACGAATGGTGAACGCCCTCTGCCAGCCTCAGGACGACAAGGGCCCCATAGATGCGGAAGAGTATTTCCCGGTATTCAGAGTCGCGCCGGGAGTCATGGAACGTGTCCCCGTCAAGGAGACATTAGAGACGGGCACGCTGCTTTTAGACGCGATTATACCTATCGCCAAGGGCCAGCGCCAGCTCCTTATAGGAGACAGGCTCACGGGAAAAACCTCTGTCGCTTTGGACGCGATAATTAATCAGAAGGGCAAGGATGTTATCTGTATATATTGCTGCATCGGAAAACCATATTCGAGCCTGGTGAAGGTCCTGGATATTCTTAAAGAGAAAGAGGCCCTTGACTATACGATAGTAGTCACGGGCGTAGCTTCTCTATCCGTAGGAGAGCAATATCTGGCCCCTTATACCGCCTGTATGTTGGGGGAATATTTTATGTATAAGGGGAAAGACGTCTACTGTGTCTTCGACGACCTGACCAAGCACGCCTGGGTATACCGGCAGATATCCCTGCTTCTTGAGCGCGCGCCCGGAAGAGAGGCGTACCCGGGGGATATCTTCTACATCCACTCCCAGCTGATGGAGCGGGCCGGCTATCTCAATCCCGAACGCGGGGGCGGTTCGATGACCTTCTTCCCCGTCGTGGAGATACTTCAGGGCGATGTCACGGGTTATATCTCCACCAACCTGATTTCCATGACGGACGGGCAGCTATATTTTTCAACCGACCTTTTCAACAAGGGGTTTAAGCCCGCGATCGATTTCGGACTCTCGGTCTCCCGTATAGGCAATAAGGCCCAATGGGAAGCCATGAAAGATTTAAGCAAGTCGTTAAGGCTGGATTACCTTCAGTATAAGGAACTTTTGCAGATAACCCAGCTGCGGAGCACCGGGCTTTCTAAAGACGCGGAGGCGAGGCTCAAGCGCGGCGAGGCGATCAACCAGTTGATCATCCAGGATAAGAATAAACCGGTTTCCATGGAGGGAGAGATACTCTATCTGTCCGCGTTAAACCACGGGATGCTGGATAAGCTTTCGGCGAGCCAGATAGAGCGGTTTAAGAAGGAAATACTTTCGTTTGTAAACAAGAGGCATCCGGAATTCGCCGCGGAGGCCCGCAAGGCGCAGAAATTGAGCGACGAGTTCGGGAAGAAGCTGGAAGATTCCCTGCAGGAGTATTTTAAAAAAATGACAAGATGATAAAATGAAGCCGCTTTCGCTTTTAAAAAAGGACATAGAATTCAATAAGGGCCTTTCGTCTCTCATCGAGACATTGAAGACAATCGCGGTATCTCAATACAGGGCCCTGGAGCAGAGGATCAAATCTTTCAGGGAGCTGATATCGGCTATAGAAAGTTTTTTCGAGCTTATCGACACCGGCCGTATCGACCATCCCTTTTTAAAACCGAGAGGCAAGGCCCAGGCGGTAGTCGCGGTGACATCGGATAGAGGGCTCATAGGCGGAATCAATATGCAAGTCGTCTTCACCGCCGTAAAAGAGCTGAAAAATATCCCGGGCAGGCTCATCGTTATAGGCGAATGCGGAAATATCTACGCCAAGGAGACCGGCGTGCCGGTCACTTCCTTCGGCGGTATTATAGAAGAGGAAAGGCACGGCCAGGCCATGCAGCTCAGGGATTTTCTCTTAGCAAGGGTTCTCGATTCCTCATTCGGCCACATAAAAATCGTCTATCCGCGGCCTATTTCATTCACCGTCCAGCGGGTGGAGACGGTCTCGCTTTTGCCGTATGCGCCATCGGGCAAAGGCGCGTCCGGCCGGATAGGGGACCATCCCGGTATTATCATGGAATCCACTCCCCCGGATATAATAGCATATTTGATTTACATATGGATGGGGCAGGTCTTTTATGATATTTTTGGACTGAGCCGTTTGGCCGAATTTGCCGCGCGTTTCGTGCATCTTGAAGAAAGCGCCCAGAAATTGAAAGACCTGGATAAGAAATTACAGCTACAATACTTTCGCGCCAGGCACGAACTCGTCGACCGCAATATGCGCGAACTCTTCGCCGCCAGGGCGCTGTATAGCAGAGGGTAGAGCAATAAGTGTCAAAGTGTCGAGGTATCAAAGTGTCAAAGGCTGCGGTATTTTACCTTTGACACTCTGACGCTTTGATACTTTGATACGCCGGAGAGGATGAACCTAAATGACCGACTACAAGATCGCCGGAAAAGTCATTTCAGTCCAGGGGCCGGTGGTAGACGTTAAGTTCTCGAAGCAGGAAGAAGTCCCGAATATTTTCAGCGTCCTGGCTACCCATACCGTAGATAACGAAGAGGTGACTTTGGAGGTCGCCGAGCATCTGCCGGGCAATATCGCCCGCTGTATCGCCATCAACTCGACTATAAATCTGCAACGCAACGCCCCGGCTTATGTTACCGGCACATCCATCCGGATCCCGGCGGGTGAAGCGCTTTATTCCCGCATCATAAATACCCTGGGCCAGCCGATAGACAAAAAAGGCCCCATCGATTCCTTTGAAACCCTTCCGATAAGAAAACAAGATATGGGGAGCCAGACAAAAGTAGATAAGAGCGGGCATAGAAGTTTCGAGGTCATGGAAACGGGGATCAAGATCATAGATTTTCTTTTCCCGCTGGTCAAAGGGAGCAAGACGGGCATACTGGGCGGAGCGGCCTTGGGGAAAAGCATCCTGACATTAGAGGTAATCCAGCATATCGTCAAAAAATATCAGGGCTCCTGCGTGTTTACCGGGGTAGGCGAGCGTATCCGCGAGGGGAATGAACTCTACTTCGAGCTTTCCAAGCACGGCGTCTTGTCCAAAACGATGATGGTTTTCGGGCAAATGAACGAGCCGCCGGGGGCCAGGTTCGGCGTGGCGATGACCGGCATCACTATGGCCGAGTCGATTCAGCGCAAAAACCAGGACGTCCTGCTCTTTGTCGATAACATCTTTCGTTTTGTCCAGGCCGGGGCCGAGATCTCGACGCTATTGGGGCGCGTCCCGTCGGAAACGGGCTATCAGCCGACCTTGATTTCCGAAGCGAGCGAATTTCACGAAAGGATCAGGTCTTCTAAAGAAGCAGGCGGCTCCATAACCTCGGTGGAGGCGGTCTACGTCCCCGCGGATGACCTCACAGACCCCGCGGTCGTGGCCCTGTTCAGTTTTTTGGATTCAGTGCTGGTGCTTTCGCGCGAGCGTGTCCAGCTGGGCCTCTATCCCGCCATAGATCCGCTGCTTTCATCCAGCGCGAACCTCGACGTCGACATCGTGGGCGAGCGCCATTTTAATATCGCCCAGGAGTCGATCAGGACTTTTCAGAGATATGAAGAATTGAGGCGGATCGTCCTCGTTATAGGAATCGACGAACTATCCGCGGCGGACCGCACCCTTTATGAGCGCGCCAGGAAGCTGCAGAATTTTCTTACCCAGCCTTTTTTTGTAGCGGAGGCCTACACGGGGAAAAAGGGCCAATATGTAAGCCTGGAACAGACGCTGGAAGGGTGCGAAAAGATCCTTTCCGGCAGGCTTGACCACATGCAGGAACGGGAATTCTATCTGATAGGCGCCGCGCCGTGATTTTGATTATCGGCGCGTCGGATTAAAGATGAGACGGTCTCAGAAAAAAATAGGCGAGATTCTGGTCAAAAAGGGGCTGATAGACGAAGGGCAGCTTGAGAGCGCCTTAGAAGAGCAAAAGCGGACAAAAGAATTTTTTGGGGAGATATTGCTGAAAAGGCGTCAGATCAAGGAGCTGGATCTGATAGAGGCGCTATCGGAACAGTTTGATATCCCTATCGTGACCCTTGCGAATAAATACATAGACTGGGGCTTCGTTGGAAGGTTTAGCCCGACGTTGATTCTGGATTATAAATGTATCCCGCTTAACAGGGATGAATGGTCCGTAACCGTAGCCATAATCAACCCCCTGGACACGTGGGTCTTAAAAAAGGCCGAAGAGGAGACCGGCGGTTTAAAGTTAAAATTGGTTTTGGTTTCCAAAGAAGACATGGAAGGGGCTATTAAAAGGTATAAGCGGTATATCCAGCGGCATCCCTGAACCCCGTCCGCCGGAATTTCGAACTTTGCGTTTTAAGCGGATCCATAAACCGGTTCTACAAAGGATTAATAGATGCTTAAAAAATCCGATAAGATCCTATATGAGGCCATAAGGGAGAAAGGCCTTATACCCGAAGAGTCCTTAGCGTCGCTCGCGAAAGAGATAGAGTCTTCGGATGAAAACCTTCAGCAGATTCTGATCAGGAAGGGCCTGATCCCCGAAAAAGCGGTCCTGGACATTCTGGCGGAAAAATCGAGCGTTAAGTATATTGACTTGAAGAAACTCACTATCGAGGCGTCCGTTCTTCATAAGGTCCCGGTGAAGATAGCCTCATATTATAAATTTGTTCCCGTCGAGTTAAAAGGCAATGTCCTGACTATCGCCGTCGCGTCCCCTTTAGACATAAAAATACAGGACGAGATAAGGACACAGCTTGGCTATGACATAGAAGTCGTCCTTTCCGAATCAGGCAATATATTGGAGTGCTTAAAGAAATATTACGGCTTAGGGGCGGAGACGTTGGACAGGATCACGAATCAGCAGGCTTTCGGCCCTTCGGAGATATCGTATGAAGATGTGGAAGATATCGAGAAATTAGCCGAAGACGCTTCCGTAATAAAGCTGGTCAATCAAATAATCCTGGAAGGGTGGAAAAAGCGGGCTACGGATATCCACATAGAACCGGCCCGCGGGAAGGTGGCCTTGCGCTACAGGATAGACGGCGTGCTTTACGACGCCAATATCCCGCCCACGGTGAGGAATTTCCTGAGCGCCATAATCTCGCGCATCAAGATCATGTCCAACCTCGACATCGTGGAGCGCCGGCTTCCGCAGGACGGGAGGGCGGTCGTGAAAGTGCAGGACCAGGTGCTCGACCTGAGGATATCCACCATACCGACGCCGTTCGGAGAGAGCGTGGTCGTAAGGATTCTCCCCACCCAGATGCTTTTTAGTTTGGAGAAATTGGGATTGTCAAAAGCGGATTTGGAAATTTTTGAGGAGTTAATCCGGAAACCGCACGGCATAATATTCGTTACCGGCCCTACCGGAAGCGGAAAGACCACCAC
Source organism: uncultured Planctomycetia bacterium (assembly GCA_964645565.1). Taxonomy (GTDB): domain Bacteria; phylum Omnitrophota; class Gorgyraeia; order JAHIPI01; family JAHIPI01; genus BS750m-G14. The sequence continues at coordinate 17,161 of CAZYBX010000007.1, forward strand.
TCTATACGCCAGTTTAAACAGGATCAACACAAAAGACCTTAAGATTATCACTATAGAGGATCCTATCGAATATGAGATGTCGGGCATAACCCAGATGCAGGTCATGCCCGACATAGGGCTGGACTTCGCTCGCGGCCTGCGCAGCATCCTCAGGCACGACCCCGACGCGATAATGGTGGGGGAGGTAAGGGATCTGGAGACGGCTGAGATAGCCATTCGCGTGGCCCTGACCGGGCATATTATATTTTCCACGCTTCACACCAATGACGCGCCCAGCGGCGTTACCCGGCTGATCGATATCGGCGTCGAGCCGTATCTGGTAGCTTCGAGCGTCGTGGCATTTATCGGCCAGCGCCTGATAAGGCTGCTATGCCCGGATTGTAAATATGAAGATACGTCATCCACGCCCGAGTGGATTAAAAACTCGATCGTCAAGGATCTGGGCCTAAATTCAAGAGAGGTCAAGATATTCAGAGGCAAGGGGTGTGCTAATTGCAATTTTACGGGCTTCTTCGGCAGAACGGCCATATATGAGATCCTGCTCGTCGATGACGTCATGAAGGATCTGATATTAGGCAAGACCCCCTCTAACCGGATAAAGAAGATCGCTGTCTCCAGAGGTATGCGCACCCTCCGTCAAGACGGGTGGCGGAAGGTAATCGCCGGCGTGACTACACCCGAAGAAGTAATCAAGGTAACCGCCGATACCGCGAGCGTGGAAGCCGAAGGTAATACAGGAAAGGCGCAGGCGTCTTTAAATCCGGCTTCCCCAAATCCGACGGGCGGCCAACCCCACGAGGAGAACAATAAAAGGGCCTATAGCCGGTTGAATGACGAGGTAAATCTGCGCTATAAGGTCTATAAATCAAAAGACGAATTCAAGACCGGCTTGACTTCCGAGAAGCTCGGCGTAACAAAAAATATATCGGCGGGCGGTTTACTTATCGCTTCCGGCGAATCTTTGCCGGTAGGGACGGTTTTAGAGCTGAATATAGAACTGCCGGATAATAAAGAACCCGTAGAATGTTTAGCCAGGATAGTGAGGGTAGAAGAAGCGGAAAAGGCCAAGACCTATAATGTCGCGGTCAATTTTCTGGATTTGACGAGCGCGCAGCGGGTCAGGCTGAATAAATATATAGATTCGGAACTTACATTCGGGTAAACAGTACCCCCAATAAGGAATTAAGCATGGCTATATATAAATACCGGGCAAAGAGGGGCCCCAATGATATTATAGAGGGCAGCATCGAGGGAGATACCAGGGATAAGGCTATCGAGAAACTGAGCCAGATGGGTTACTATCCTTTATATCTGGAAGAAGGCGCCGACCATAAGGAACCGGGCCGCGTTTTAAGCGGGTCACGGGGCAGGGTAAAATCGTGCGATATTACCATTTTTAGCCGGCAGCTGGCAAGTCTCATGAAATCAGGCGTACCTATCCTGAGCGCCCTCAACGTAATCTCGGAGCAATCGGAGAGCTCCGTCCTAAGGGATA